>JBKBJJ010000002.1:18771-28684 GCA_046293855.1 Microgenomates group bacterium
CTGTCTAGTTTTGTTTGCCCATACACACTTTGCGGATTAGGCAAATCGGTTTCCACATAGGGTTCTTCCGCAAGTCCATCAAAAACAAAATCAGTGGAAATATAGATAAATTTTTTATTTTTCTCCGCCACCATTTCAAAAACATTTTTTGTCCCCTCAACATTAATTTTGTAGGCGATTTCTCTATTTTTTTCAGCGCCATCAACATTGGTATAGGCGGCCAAATGAAGAAAAATATCAAAGTTTAAATCTTTTAAAATCTGGTACACTTGAGTTTTATTGGTGATGTCCATTATTCTTTGGGGGAGGTTAATAAACTCAAAATCTTCCTTTAGAAGTTCAACAATTCTTGAGCCAACCAATCCTTCTGCCCCAGTTAAAGCGATTTTTAACATACAGAAAAAAATTATACAATAAATTAAAAAATGATAAAATATTGATATATGATTTATTTTTGGGACTATGATGTAAGCGAATTGAAAAAAACCAAGGAGGGAAGAATTAAAATTCTTGAGAGAATGATTAACTACGGAGTTTATCTTAAAGATAAAGAAAAAATTCCTCTTTCCCAAGTAAAAAAATACTGGGAAAGGCTTAAAATAGATCCGGGGCGAAGAAATTTCTTGAAATTTGTTATATGGGGAAAATAGATTTTACTCCGCTTCAAAAATTAGTTTTTAGTAAGATTTCTGAAGATAAAACTTTAAGAGATATACTCTACTTTACTTTCCTTATCCAAGGATTGATAAAGGGTTAATTTATAATAAAGTTGAAATTGACAGTATTAAAGACATTGGTGTTAATAAATTAATTCTTCTTAATTTAACAGAAGAAGCAAAAGATTATGTGGATCTTTATTTTATATTAAAAGAAAAATATACAATTTGGGATCTTCTTGAGGGCGTGAAGAAAAAATTTAAACTTGATCTTGATTTAATTTCTTTAGGAGAAGATTTTTTAAATGTTGAAAAAATAAAATTCTTACCTAAAATGATTAAGCCTTTAACTTTAGATCAATTAAAAATCTTTTTTAAAGAAGAGGCTAAAAAGTTAGGAAAAAAAATAATCGGATAATTTTATTTCTTTAATTTTTTCCACCAATTTTCATTTTCAATATACCACTTTATTGTTTTTTCCAAGGCGATATCAAAGTTATGTTTTGGTTGCCAGCCTAATTCTTTATTAATTTTTGACCAGTCGATAGCATAACGTCTGTCATGACCGGGTCGGTCGGCAACAAATTCAATATAACTTTCATCTTTTCCCATAATTTTCAAGATTTTTTTTACCACTTCAAGGTTTGAGATATCCTCTGTTAGCCCACCGACAAAATAAGTTTCGCCAATTTTTCCTTTGTGCAAAATTAAATCAATTGCTTCACAGTGATCTTCAACATAGAGCCAATCGCGAACATATAAACCATCGCCATATACCGGTACTTTTTTTCCATCAATAATATTGGTAATTGCCAGAGGAATCAGTTTTTCTGGGAATTGGTAGGGACCAAAGTTGTTGGAGCAGTTTGATATCGTCACCGGAAGATTATAGGTAAAATAATAAGCTCTAACCAAATGATCCGAGGCAGCTTTTGAAGCAGAATAGGGACTTCTTGGATTATAAGGAGTTTTTTCGTTAAATTTTTCTTTTGTTCCCAAAGGCAAGGCGCCGAAAACTTCATCAGTTGAGATATGATGGAATCTTTTAATCTTATTTTTTAAAGCCGCCTCAAGCAGGGTATAAGTTCCTTCGATATTAGTTTTAATAAAAGGAGCCGGATTAACAATTGATCGGTCGACATGCGTTTCTGCAGCGAAATGAACAATCGTGTCAATCTTTTCATTTTTAATTAAGGTGTAAACTAATTGACTATCGCAAATATCGCCTTTGACAAATTTATAGTTGGGATTTTTTTCAACACTTTTTAGATTTTCTAAATTTCCAGCATAAGTGAGTTTGTCAAGATTGATAATTTGATCATCGGGATATTTTTTGAGCCAGTAGAGAATAAAGTTTGAACCGATAAATCCAGCTCCCCCTGTTACTAAAAGTTTCATACTATTTTAAATTTTAGGTTTTAATTTTCTTTTTTTTATTTTGTTAATTGAATAAAGAATTGCTTTGTTTAAATCAATATTTTTAATCCGAGCAAACCGAAGGATTGCCACCAAAATATCGCCTAATTCTTTTTCATAAGTTTCATCTTTTTGAGCGGCAATATTGGTTGGTTTTCTACCATGGGCAGCCAAATATGCTCTTGCCATCTCTCCTACTTCCTCAACTAAAGATAGAATCAGCATTGAACCAAACTCTTGTTGTTGTTTCCACTCACGGTCAATATCTTCAAGTTTTTTATAATATCTGCCAAAAAGCGAAGTAATTTTTTTTGATTTCATAAATATATTATAACATTGATAGAATTTTAGATAATTAAAAGCTTAAAGTTTATATGTTAAAAGTTAAAAGTTAGGTGTTAACTGATAGATGATATAATTGTTTTATGTCTCAACCAGATTTATTTTCCAGCAACAATTTTGTTGACAAAAATTTTTCAAAAAAGAAAATCAATTGGCTTTCACATTCGGCTCTGGAAGAGTTAAATCGTTGTCCTCGTTGCTTTTGGCTTTCATATAAAGAAAAAATTAAGCTTCCCGAGGGAATTCAATCAAGGTTAGCTAATCGTTTTGATAGTATTTTAAAAAAATATTTTAACAATTACCGCCAACAAAATACGCTGCCACCTTTGATTGAGGGAAAAGTAAAAGGTCAACTGCAAAAACCCTTTAAAGATACCTATTTTTATAAATTTAATGAAAGGTACGGTTTTTATGGAAAATTAGATGAGTGTCTAGTTGATGGTGAATTACATATTCCCGTTGATTTTAAAACCGCCTCCTCTGATCCTCGAGAAAAAGAGATATTATCAGCTTATCAAAATCAGATTGATGAGTATTTGTTTTTGCTTGAGGAAAATGGGTTAAAAACTGCTGGCTTTGGTTACTTAATTTATTTTTATCCAGAGATGACGCTTAAGCTTTCTGATGGTTTTCCGATGATTGTTCATATTGTAAAAATTGAAAGAAAGGTGAAAGATATCAGACGAAAAATTGAAAATGCTATTAAAATCCTTGAAAGCGAAATTCCTCAGTCATCAAAAGATTGTCTCTATTGTCGGTGGTTTGAGAACGTCAAAAAATATTTTTAATTGCCGGTGTTTTTTTTAATTTTTTTAATCTTTAATTTTGGTTTGTTAATTAATTCTTCCAAAATCTGCCATCTTCTTTTTTTTACCTCATAAGGAACATCATCCCTCATTACTTTTGTAGCCGCTGTCATTGGTCGGGGAGAGTACATGGCGATATAGGCTTTCTCAAAACCAACCTTTTGACAAAGTTTGACAGTATTTTGAAACTCTTCCTCAGTTTCTCCGCAAAAGCCAACAATAATGTCAGTGGTAAATTTAACTTCTGATATTCGAGATTTGATTTTAGATATTAGGTTTAAATATTCCTCAGCGGTATACCACCGGTTCATTCTTTTTAAAACATTATCATCGCCAGATTGCACAGGAAGATGAATTGTCCGGGTAATATTTTTATTTCTAGCAATCACTTCAATTAACTCATCAGAAAAATCCCAGGGGTTTGAGGAGATAAAATCTACTTTGTCAAAACCAATCTTTGCCACATCTTCAAGCAAGTATGGAAAAAGGGTGGGAATTCTATAACGACCGAGGTGTTTAACATAAACGGGTTTAAGAGTTTTTTTGGATATTAGATATTTGATATTGGAAATTCGGTTTTTTAAATCTTTTCTAATATCAAATATCGAATAGCGAATTTCTTTTATTAAATCTGCCCCATACGAGTTGACATTTTGTCCCAAAAGAGTAATATTTTTATAACCTTTTTCTTTTAGCTCCATCGCCTCCCTAATTATTTCCTCATAAGGTCGACTGACTTCTCGTCCTCGAGTGAAAGGGACAACGCAAAAAGTGCAAAAGTTATTGCAGCCGTTGGAAATTGGAATCCAGGCGTTAATTTTATCTTGTCTTATTGGAGCATTATCAAAGCCTACCTCCTCAATCGGCATAAATTCGTCAACTTCAGGCATTATTTGACGAAGAAGTGAAAGATATTTTCCCGTTTTATCACGAAAAGCCAGTCCCACCATGCAACCGGTGATAATAATTTTCAATTTACAATTTACAATTTTCAATTTTGATAAATTTTTAACCAAGCCATAGACTCTATCTTCTGCTGATTGGCGGACCATACAGGTATTTATTACTATATAGTCTGCGTCTATATATCCTTTTGCTGGTTTCATCCCTCGCCCTTCAAAGGCGGCGGCAATTCTTTCTGAATCAGCTTTATTTTGTTGACAACCGAAGGTTTTTATATAGTATTTCATAACTTAGGATATTATATATTTTTAACTTAATTTAGGTTAAGAAGAAAATTTTAAATACTATTTAATAACTTATCCGCTTCTTTATTTTTTTCTCTTGGAATTTGAATATAGGCGATTGGAAGATTAATTTCTTGCTCCAAAAGTTTAATTTTTAAAATATACTCATTTATTTTTCCATTTTTTACTTTATAAAAACCATTAACTTGATTAACTAAAAGTTGTGAGTCGCTAAAAAAAATGATTTTATCAATCTGGTATTGATTTTTTATCTCCTTTATTTTTTCTAAAGCAAAAATTAACGCTTTGTATTCAGCATCATTGTTTGTGGCCACTCCTATTGATTGGTGATGGGAAAAAATTTTTTTGTTTTTTAAATAGAAGATAACACCAATTGTGGCTGGCCCAGGATTACCTTTTGATCCACCGTCAGTAAAAACTTTAAGAGTAGTCATATTTTATCTTTTTAATTTTTCCGATTAAGAAGATAAAAAGTAAAAGAATAATTCCAATAGTGAGAAAAGCGATTAACTTTTCCATTCCTTTTAAAAATAAGGCCGCTATTCCTAAAATAAAAGAAACCATCCAATAAAAGACGGCAATTCTTCTTCGTCCCCATCCAATTTCAAGCAAGCGATGATGAAAATGGCCCCAGTCGGCTTTGAAAGGTGATCTTTTATTTTTTATCCGGCGGATAATAGTGTAGATGGCGTCAATCATCGGCACTGATAAAATTAAGATCGCCGTTCCTACTTTGCCAAAAGATAGGATAGAAAGAATTCCCAATAAAAAACCAGCTAAAGCGCCACCGCCATATCCCGGCATAATTTTTTGCGGATAAAAATTCCAGGGTAAAAAACCTAAAAACGCACCGGCAACAATAAAAGAAAAAAGGGTGGTAGTTTCAATTGAAATATCATGAGAACTAAATCTTTGCGATAAAAGACCTAAGAAGACAGCGGTAATTGTCACAAAACCAGGGAGTTGTCCATCAACACCTTTGCTCCAGTTGACCATATTAGTCGTCCAAGTAAGCCAAAGAATAGCGGCAATATCAGCTATCACCCAAATAGTATGAGAACCAAGAAAATTAAAGTGAATTTTCCAAACATCTAGTCTTATAACACCGCCGAGGGGATTAGATATATAAGGAATACCCAGACCAAAACCGATAGCTAAGGTAGAGATCAACAAGTTGGCAAAAAATCTTAATTGGGGTGAAAGGTCGGCATAGTCATCCCAAAGACCAAGCGCCATAAGCAAAAACGATGTGAGTAGGATCCCTATCAATGTTTTAGTGAGAGGCAAAAAAATAAGCGAGGCAGTAAGAATGGCAAGATATATTGGTAAACCACCCCCGCGAGGGATAACACCTGAGTGGGTATGGGCTGGGTGATATCTTTTTTTGCGATCAGTTACTAAATGAAGCTTTTTAGCTAAAAAAATAGTAGGGGCGGTGAAGATAAATGAAAAAAAAGTTGAGGCAAGTAAAACTGTGATTAAGTTCATGTAATTAACAAAATAATTTTAATGAAAATTAAAGTAAAAGAAAAAGTCAGAAATAAATTTAAATATTCAATTATTTTTATTACTAACTGATTTTCAGGAAAAAATTTCTTTTGAGAATATCGATTGAGAAAGAAAAGAAGGTTAAGAATAATTGGCAGAAGGAAAATTACCCACCAGTCAGCCAATTGCCTCTCTCCCCAGGGCTGCGAATAAAAAAGAGGTATTTCAGGCGGCATTTTGCTCCATCTTAAAATAAATACTGTCAGCATTAAAAAATTACTTCCTAAAAGGATGTATATCATAATCTATATTATATACCCCTTGCAAAAGAGAAAGTATTTTATTATGATGAAAAAAATTTTTTATATTTTTTATGAAAGATAAAAAAATTTATAAACTGATTAAATTGGAGGAGAAAAGACAAAAAGAAGGAATTGAGCTTATTCCCTCGGAAAATTATGCCTCTTCCCAAGTACGTAAAGTTTTATCATCTTATTTTGTCAATAAATACTCTGAAGGATATCCTAAAAAGAGATATTATGGTGGCAATGAATACGTAGATGAGGTGGAAATCTTATGCCAGGAGCGAGCAAAAAAATTATTTGGTGTGCCTTTTGTAAATGTTCAACCATATTCTGGTTCACCAGCTAATTTAGCAGTTTATTTGGCAGTTTGTCAATCAGGTGATATCGTGATGGGTCAAGCATTAGCAGCTGGAGGACATTTAACTCATGGACACGGCGTGTCGGCGACTGGGATTTATTATAAAAGTATACAATATTCATTGAAATCCCAAGTCGGCAATTCCAAGTCCGAAACAAATTCTAAATCCAAAATTCAAAACGATTTATTTGATTATGATGAAATAAGAAAATTAGCAAGAGAATATAAACCTAAACTTATTTGGGTGGGAGCGACCGCCTATCCTTTGAGATTTCATTACGAAAGATTTGCGGAAATTGCTGATGAAATTGGGGCTTATTTAGCCGCTGATATTGCCCATGTGGCGGGATTGATTGTTGGCGGCGTTCATCCCACCCCTGTTCCTTATGTTCATATCGTAACAACAACAACCCACAAGACTTTGCGAGGTCCAAGAGGAGCAATGATTATGGTAACAGAGAAAGGATTAAAAAAAGACTCCCAGTTGCCCGAGAAAATTAACAAAGCGGTTTTTCCTGGACTACAAGGAGGTCCTCATGATAATCAAACAGCCGCTATTGCTACTGCTTTATACGAGGCAATGCAACCATCATTTAAAAAATATGCCGTTCAAGTGGTTAAAAACGCTAAAGCTTTAGCAAGAGTTTTAACCAAGGGAGGATTAAAATTAGTTGGAGGCGGAACTGAAAATCATTTAATTTTAGTTGATCTCACCCCAACATTGGGACCAGGAGCGGGCATTTTTGTTCAAAAAGGACTGGATTTAGTTGGCTTAACTTTAAATAAAAATACAGTGCCAGGGGAGCCATCTTCGCCATTTTACCCATCAGGCATTCGCCTTGGTACCCCGGCGGCAACAACAAGAGGAATGAAGGAAAAAGAGATGGAATATATTGGAAGAAAGATTTTGCAAGTAATTGATCTTTTAAAAGGATATCATTTGCCTGAAGTTAAAGAGAAGCGAGCAGAGTATATAAAAAAATTTGAGAAAGAAATAAAAGGGAATAAAGAAATTAAGAAATTAAGAAGTGAGATAAAAAAATTTGCTCTTCGTTTTCCAATCCCCTAACTCTTATAGTTTTGAATAATGCTCAATAATAATGAGAATAAATAATGGCAATAAAAAAAATTTTTAGTAAAATATAAACATTGCCCGGTCGGCTAACGGTAGGCCAGATGGCTCTGAACCATCTAATCCACGTTCGAGTCGTGGCTGGGCAGCAAAAATTAGAAGGCAGAAATGATGTCGTAGTGACTATCAGAAGTTAAGAGAAAAGCTTTTTTAGGGTAAAGAGGAAGTTTGTTTATAATCTTTTCTCTCGGTATTAAAATTTTTCCTACGTAATTGGGAATCTCCTCGTGGGTTTTCCCATAAATATAAACCCTGTTTTCATCAAAATAATATTGGGCAGTGTGGAAATCCAATTCATCAGTTACATATAAAACATCATCTTTTTTTGATAAATATTTTATTTCCTTAATTATTTTCCTTAGATCAGCCTTTTTTCGATGTTTTAGCTGGAGTTGATGATAATTTATGGTGATGATAAAAACAGTGATGAGGATGATGATCCGGAAAAAGGTGGGCAGTCTTTCAACAATTAAAATAACAAGAAGCAAAAAACCAATCGTTGAGAAAATTAAATAACGAGGTAAAAAAATTGGTTTTAAAAAAGAGATACCTCCTACAGTAATTGGTACCATAACTCCCCAAACAAAGAGAAAATAAAAAAGTTTTTTTTGAACAATTTTTTCATGGTGAGTTTTTAAAAGCCCAAGAATGATTAGAAAAACAAAAAACAATGATGTTTTTAAAAGAAATTTATCAAAGAACTTAAAATTATACTCGTAACCGCTATAGACAACTGCCAGAAATGAGACGAAGAAGCGAAGGTTCATTTTTTCAAGCCAAAAAGCCCCCCAAAGACCACTTTTTTCAAAAAAAACAAAAATTAACCAAGGGAGGAAAGCAAGAAAAGAAAAAATAAGAGATTTCAATAACTTTTTTTTCGTAGCTAAACCACGGTCGTGGTGTAGATACGCAATTAAAATTAGCTGGGTAAATAAAGCTAAAATAGTAAAGTAATGAGTATAAAGACTAAGCAGGGTAGACAAGAAAAAAAGCTTTTGTTTTTTTTTATAAAGAGAGTAAAAAGACAAAGTAGTAAAAAAAGCAAACATTGTATACATTCGCGCCTCAAAAGCATAATAGAGTAAAAGAGGGTTTAAGATAGCAAATAGTAAATAGCAAAGAGTAAAGAAGGAGGATTTAACTTTTAAGATTTTAGTTAAAAATAAAAAAATTACATAAATTGTCGCCCAGAAAAAAATTAGCGATAAGCTTCGCAAAGCAATTTCTGAGGAGCCAAAAAATTTCATCCAAAAATGAAGAAGAAGATAATATAAAGGGGGATTAAAATCTTTAGCGGTTAGTGATAAGATTTGAAAAATATTTTTTTTAGCCAAAAGATAAGAAAATGCTTCATCGCGCCAGAAACTTTGAACAAAGAAGATTAAGGGTGTGCTGGAAAATAAGAAATGTAACATTTAGATAAGGCTATTTACTAAATTTTAAACGAGTTATTCGTTATTTGTTATTAGTTATTTACAGAGAAATTCCGAATAACGAATAACCAATAACCGATGGCAGATTTTTATACTTTTTCCGTCACTTTATATTCTATCTTTTTTCCCAATAAAATTCGAGTATGAGCATCAAGAGCGGGTAAAGCAGAAAAGAAAAAAGAAACCAGTGGAAGCAGATACCATTGGATAATAAGAAGGGGAAGAAAATTTAGCTTTATTTTTTGATTTAGTTTTTGGCGAAGTTTAATGTCAAGATATATATAAAAAATTAACATAACAGAGGCAAGTGTTAAAATTAATCCAGATAATTTAGGTAAAAGAAATCCTAGTACTGTTCGTTTAAATACCGGGTTAATTAAAGGAGGGATTGAGGCAGAAAGAGTAAGGATAAAAAATGAAGTTGGCCATAATAAATGAGTTTCGGTTAAGAAAATAACCTTTTTTAGTTTTATAAATGGACTGATATGGGGGGTACTGATAAATTTCTTAAGAGCATAGCCAATATCGCTTACTCCCCAAGCCCATCGTCTTTCTTGGTCATACCTTCCTCTTGAGGTTTTGAGGATATTTCCTGAAAAAACCGCATCGCCATTGACAATAGTAAAAAGAGGGATGGTTGCTACCTTTTCACCAAATTTAAAAAATGCTTGAAGATAAATATGCCAATCTTCAGGAATAATATCCACATCCCAAAAATTAACTTCTTTTAAAAGCCAAAGATTAGTGGAGTAGGTTGATATTTGTATTA
>JBKBJJ010000030.1:0-7613 GCA_046293855.1 Microgenomates group bacterium
TTATTTGTCAATTAAAGAAACGGTCGCCAGTCTGATATTGGTAAAATATTGTATTGAAGAAAGTTTATTGCATAAAAAAATATTCCCGGTAAAACAATTAAAAAAATAATCAAAAATTTTTTTGATGTAAAAAAACGTTCAAATGAAATAATTGCCATTGGCCATAAAGGAAGAGAATACCGACTAATATCTCTATGTTGAACAAAAACTACTGCCAGAAAAAAAACTAAAGAAAAATAAAAAAAACTTCGATATTTTACATTTTTTAAATTTATAACTGTCAAGCCGTAAAGAAAATAATAAAATAAAACATCCTCCAACCAAGCTGTACCCACCCAAGGTTTTTCAAAATTAAAAACAGAAAAAGGGTAAACTAAATGAATGTTGTCTCCTGAATTAAAATAGGCAAAGAAATCTTTGTATTGAATAGAATATAATAAAAAAAGCCCTAATAAACTCAGTGGAATCAATAATACTCCCAGCCATTGCCAATTAATTTTCCTTTCTTTAATAAACTTTTCAATAAAAACTAATCCATATCCTCCAAATAATAATACCCCTGGAGTCTTTGTCAGAGTAGCTAATCCACCAAACAAACCAGCCAATAAAAATATATTCTTCTCAAAAAAATATAAAGATAAAATTATGAAAAGAATAAACAAACTCTCAGGTGCCCCAACCGATCTTACAACAAGAAATCTCGGAAGAAACAAAAAAACACTGGTTAAAATTAATGGATTTTTTGTTAACTTAAATCTTTTAAGAAACCAATAAAAAAATAGCGCCAATCCAACAGTAGCTAAAAGATTAACTATAACCATTGCTTTAAGGTATGAAAGATTTCTAAAGGGGCTTATAAGACTTATAAGTTTTATAAAAATAGGATATCCGGGAAGATGGGCGGCAAAATATTTTTCCGGCAGAGCTGTTTCTAACTTTAGGCTTTCAATCTGTTTTGGATCATAAAAGGTCTTAGCAACAACAACATACCATGGTCCATCATAATGCTGATAAACTGTCATCATATCAACTTTAAACCAAAGGATAAAAGTAGATATTAAACTAAGAAATGTTAAAATTAGATAAGAAAATATGCGTCGCATAATCAATATTTTAGCAAAAAATCGGCTTTTGATAATAACGTTGATCTTCGGTATCTTTTTACGTTTTTACAAACTAAACGGTTTTGTCACTTTTTTAGGCGACCAGGGAAGAGATGCGATCATTCTTAAAAGAATGATCACCTTAGAACATCTTCCGGCAATTGGCGCACCAACATCAATCGGACAAGTATATCTTGGGCCCTTTTATTACTATTTTATCGCTCCTTGGCTTTTGTTTTTTAAATTCAACCCGGTTGGCCCGGCTTTTGGAGTAGCTTTATTTTCCTCTTTTTATCTTTTAATTAACTATTTGATTGTTAGGGAATTATTTGATAAAAAAACTGCTTTAGTCTCAACTATCTTTTTAACTTTTTCATCAACTCTTATTGAATTATCACGTTTTTCCTGGAATCCAAATCTTCTCCCACTTTTTACTCTTTTAACAATTTACTTTTTAATAAAAAGTCTAAAGACTAATCGTTGGTACTTTTTCGCTTTAACTGGAGCTTTTTTATCATTTGTTATTCAACTTCATTATCTGGCTCTATTTTTAATACCAGCAGTAACTATTATTTATATTTCTTATTTAATAAAAAATTTAAAAAATATAAAAAAAATAACTTTTAATTTTTCACTTTTAACTTTCAACTTTTTATTCTTTTCCTCTCCTCTTGTTATCTTTGATCTTCGTCATCAATTTCTAAACACAAAAAACTTCATTAAACTTTTTCAACAATCAGGAAGTAATCTGACAACAAAAATAAATAATTTTCTTGATTCTTTTTATTTTTTAAATTTTTACTCATTTCACATTAATTTAAATAAACTCCTCATTTATATTCTCCTTCTTTTTTTAATCGTCTCTTATATCACCTTGCTAAAACAGAAAACAAACATTAATTATTTTCTTCTTTTTTTTCTAACAACAATTTTTTTTCTGTCATTTTACAGCGGACAAAAACATCCGCATTATTTTGGAGTTCTCTATCCTTTATACTATATTATAGTCTCCTACTTTCTTACCTTTACTTTTGATTCTTTATTGGGAAAAATATTAACGATATTATTCATCTTTGGCCTTATTTTTCTTAACTTCCAAAAATATCCTTATTTTAAAAATCCCCCAAATAACCAAATACAATTTGCCGAAAAAATAGCAAAAAAAATATATAAAAATATCAGTAAAAAAAAGTTTACCGTGACGGCTTTACCGGAAAAATATTCAGATTCCACCTATCGATATTTTCTTGAACTCTGGAAAAAAAGACCGATTGAAAAAGATTCATTAGAAAAAGCTGATGAATTATTTGTTGTTTGTGAAAAAGAATGTTCAACCATTATTGGTAATCCTCAATGGGATATTGCTTATTTTGCTCCCAACAAAATAATTGGAGAATGGAAGGTTGATAATGTTAAAATATATAAATTAGTTCGATAATTTAAACTTTCAATTTATGAAAATTTCTTTAATTGTTCCTTGTTATAACGAAGAGGCAAATATCCAAAAAGGAGTTCTTGATAAAATTGGAAATTTCACTAAAGATGACTCTCGCTTTAGCGAGGTTTTAATTGTTGATGATGGATCAACTGATTTTTCAAAAAAAATAATCAAAGAAAAATATCTACCGCAATTTCCTAAATTTAAGCTCATTGAAAACCCCCATCAAGGAAAAGCATTTGCCATAATCACTGGTATTAAAAAAGCTAAAAGTAATTATGTTATGTTTTCTGATATAGATTTGGCAACACCTCTTGAGGAATCAGAAAAATTAATTGGGCAAGCTCAAAAAGGTTATCAAATTGTCATCGGTTCAAGAAACAGTAAAAGAGCCGGCGCTCCATTTTTAAGGCAGCTGATGGCGGTTGGTTTTATTATTATCAGAAATTTTTTGATTGGTTTGGGAAAAATAAAAGATACTCAATGCGGATTTAAACTTTTTGAAAAAAAAGCGGCTTTGAAGATTATTGATAATTTAAAAGTTTTTCATAATAAAAGAAGCGCTAAGGGTTCATCAGTCTCAGCCGGTTTTGATCTTGAGTTTTTGTTTTTGGCTTCTCGTTTAAAACTTAAAATCAAAGAAGTACCAGTTTTTTGGCGTCATGTTGAAACAAAAAACGTAAACTTCTTAAAGGATTCTTTAGAAGCATTGAAAGATATTCTTAAAATCAAATATTTTGAACTGACAGGGAAATATGACCTATTGGGATAAAAAACTTAACCAAACAAAAAATAACTTGGCAAAAACTTTTCCAATAATCTTTCTTATTAGCCTATCTGCTTTTCTTATTTTCTATAAATTTAATCAAATCCCAAAAAATCTCAGCTTCGATGAAGTTGAGTTTTCTAAACTGGCTTTATCGCTTGATGGTAAACCCTATATCCCCTATAGCCGCCAGGCGACCGGACACTCAACTTTATATTTTTATCTCCTCCTTTTTTCTTTTAAAATCTTTGGCATAAACAACTTTGCCCTTCGTTTCCCTTCTGCACTTTTTGGTGTTTTAAATATTTTAATTTTTTATTCAATTTTAGAGAAAATTTTCAATAATTCCCAAAATTTCTTAATTTCTAAATTTCTTAATTTCTCATCATTACTATCTTTGGTTCTTTTATCCTCCCATTGGTACTTAAATTTTACTCGCTTTGCTTTTGAGACAACTTTTCTTCTATTTTTAGAACTTGTTTCAATATATTTTTTAATTTTGTTTTGGCAGAGGAAGCATAGCCAAAACCTATTTCTCTCAATTTCGGGATTTTTTGCCGGTGCCGCTTTCAACTCCTACACTCCAGGCAGACTATTCTTTTTTTTACCACTAGTCTCGGTTTTATTCTATCCCTCCCAGCCTCTTAAAAAATTTTTTTTATTCCTTATTCCCCTCTTTATTACCATTCTTCCTCTTTCTACCTATCTTATTACTCATAAAGATATCCGTATTGAACAACAGTTTTTCTGGAAAAATAGTCAATTATCTTTAAATAATAAGATAAATTACACTTGGCAAAATATCAAATCAACTGCCTTAATGTTTCATTTTAAAGGCGATGTAAACGGCCGGCATAATTATCCCGGAAAGCCAGCTCTTAATCCAATATTAGGAGTTTTATTTACCGCCGGATTGATTCTTACTATTTTAAATTGGAAAAATCCTTTTAATCTTTTCGCTATTGGCTATTTTTTATTTTCTATTTTTCCAACAATTTTAACTTATCCCTGGGAAAACCCCAATATGCTTCGGACATATACCGCCTTACCCTCCGTTGTTTTTTTTATCGCCAACGCAATTATTAGCATCGATAAAACTATCAACAGAATAATAAAAAATAGATTTTATAAACAATTAATGCTTTATGCTTTCTTTTTACTTCTTATTTTTTCTTGTTTTTATGAACTGCGTACTTATTTTAAATATCAATCAGATGTTTTTAAAAGTTCATTTGAGATTAAATACCCTTTAGAAAAAGCAATAAAAATGAAAAATTTTTATGAAAAATAAAGTTTTTTTATTAAGCTTTTTAATATTTCTATTTGCCATCGCCTTAAGAAGCTTTCACCTTAACCGCTATCTCTCTTTCCATCAAGACCAAGTCCGTGATCTTTATTATCTTAAAGAATATTTTGATAACGGCAAATTAATTCTTCTTGGACCAAAGGCTTCAGTTGGGGATTTTTATCTTCCCCCTTTTTGGTATTATCTAATGGGCATCGCCTATTTTTTTTCCCAATCTCCTTTAGCACCGGCATTTTTAATAGCAGTTTTTGGGTCATTAACTGCTGTTTTTATCTTTCTTTTTGCCAAAAAGTTTTTAGATAAAAAGGTAGCTTTTCTAACAGGAATTCTTTATGCTGTATCTCCTTTAGCTATTGAGTATTCCAGATTTGCTTGGAATCCTAATCCTATCCCATTTTTTGTAATTTTGACATTTCTTTTCCTTTATGAATTTCTGTATGAAAATAAAAAAAATCGATTTGTTTTATCCACCATCACCGCCAATTTAGCCCTCCAACTTCATTATCAAGGACTTATCATCTTCTCTTTTTATTTTTTAATTCTGCTTTTATCAAAAAAATTAAATTTAAAAAGATTTATTATCTATTTACTAATAAATTTTATCCTTATTCTTCCTTTTGTAATTTTTGAATTTGGCAATAGTTTTCAAAATTCTCGCGGGATAATAAATTTCCTCCTCAACTCTCAAGTTAAAACATCATTAAAATTATTTGGTATCCCTTTTTTTATTAAATTTATAATTAATAATTTTCCCTCATTTTTGGCAAAAACAATATTTTTCAAAAATTTAATCTTGGGATACTTTTTCCTCTTTTTTCTTTTAATTATTCTTGCTAGGTTTTTGTTAAGATCACGCCAAATGGGGAAATTCGATAAGGTTTTTAAACTCACAAGTTCTTTTTTAATCTTCTCTTTTATAATGCTTTATTTTTACAAAAATTCTTTAATTGATTTTTATCTTTTATTTCTTATTCCTGTTATTATTATTTACCTTGTTATAAATTTAAAAATTTTTTTCCACGAAAAATTACTTACTTGGCTACTTTTTATTTTAATATTGGCTAACCTTTTAAAATCACCCGCTTTTGGACACTACGATAAAACCTTTATTTGGCTTCAAGAATCAACTAAAATAATTAGTCGTAAAAATAATTATTGTATTATTTATAGTATCTTTCCAGAAAACTTTATCGAAAAAAAATTCCGTTATATGATATCTTTGGCTAAAAATAAACCAGTTTATGATTATTGCCCTCATATAGCAGTAAGTTGTGATCCAAAAATAAAGACTGTTTACTATATATGTGAAGAGGCTATTTGTAAAATTCCTATAAAAATCGGTAAAATTACTCAGATAAACCCTTTGGATTATGGTATTAAAATATACGAAATTAACCTTTAAATATGTTTGATATTTTTAAAATATTTTCTTTTCTTAAAAAAACTTTCTTCTCTGGCAAAGATATTTTTTTGATGTTTTTAATTATTGGACTATTTTTTTTAACAAGATTTATCAACCTTGATAAATTTCCAATTTTCTCTGATGAAGGAATATATATAAGATGGGCAAAGGTTGCCTGGCATGATGCTTCTTGGCGTTTTATCTCCCTAACTGATGGTAAACAACCACTTCAAACCTGGGGGACAATTCCTTTTTTAAAAATCTTTCCAGATAATGCTCTTTTGGCCGGGCGCCTATTTGGAGTTTTCGGTGGCTTTATTGCATTTGTAGGATTTTTTATTTTAAATTTTTATCTTTTTGGCAAAACTGCCGCCTTTACTGGTTGCCTCCTTTATGTTTTTATCCCTTATTTTCTCTTTTACGAAAGAATGGCTTTGGTTGACTCATGGGTTAACGCTGGATTTGTCTGGATTTTTCTTTTTTTAATCTGGTTGGCGAGAGAAAAAAGATTATCAACGGCTTTGCTTTTAGGACTTTTTGGAGGATTTTTTTTACTGGCTAAGTCATCGGTTAAAATATTTCTTATCCTTGGAGTATTAGGGCCAATCCTTTTTTTCCAAAAAAACTTAAAAAAGCTTTTTAAAGAATCCATAAACTATTATCTCCTTCTGGGAGTATCGATAATCATTGCTCTAATTATTTATAATGTCCAAAGACTGTCGCCTTTTTTCCACTATGTGGCCAAAAAAAACCTAACTTTTGTTATGAGTTTTGATGAGTTTTTAAAAAGTCCTTTCCAATATTTTTCCAACAATCTTGTCTACACACCGCTTTACATCCTCTGGGAGATGGGGTTTGTAGTTGGTTTAATTGGTTTAATCGGGTTAATTTTTTTAATCAAAAGAAAACAAAAATTAGGTATTTATTTTTTGCTTTGGATTATTCTTCCTTTTGCCGCGATTGTCTTTTTCACAAAAGTCCTTTTCCCCCGTTATTTGATTTTTTTTGCAACGATTTTACTCCTTCTTGCCACCTATCTCTTATCTTCTATCTCTTCTCGTTTTAAAATTATGTTATTAGCTTTAATTTTTATTAGTATCACCTACTTTAACTACACAATTCTTTTTGATTATAAAAATATCCCTTTTCCGGAAGTTGATCGAGGCCAATATATCGAGGGCTGGCCGGCTGGTTGGGGAATAAAAGAATTTATGGAGGAGGCAAGAGAAAAATCAAAAGAAAAACCAGTAATTATTTTAGCAGAAGGAAACTTTGGCATGGCTTATGACGTTTTGGATGTTTTTTTAAAGCCAAATGATAAAATCACTCTTAAAGGATATTGGCCTTTTGATGAAAAACATCTTTATGAAAACCAAAAGTTTTTAAAAGATAATTATGTCTTTGCCTTTTTCTCTCATCGAAAAGAATTTCCAGACTTTTGGCCGATTAAACTAGTAAAAAAAATTGAAAAACCCGGCAAAAAACACAGTTTTTATATTTTTGAGTTAATTAAATAACCTTATAAATCAAAACTTCTTTGTTCTCAAAAATTTTCATTAGATTTAACTGGCAATTTTTATAGTATTTATTTAAAAATA
>JBKBJJ010000031.1:0-7587 GCA_046293855.1 Microgenomates group bacterium
TTGAACTCTCAATTATTATTATCTCCTATAACACCAAAGATATCACAAAGAATTGTTTAAACTCGATTTTTCAATCACTCAAAAACTCAAAACTCACTTATGAGGTAATTGTTGTTGATAATGCATCGAATGACGGAAGTCAAACTCAAATCTCAAAACTCAAATCTCAAAACCAAAACTTAAATCTTAAAACTATTTTTAATACAAGAAATATTGGATTTGCTAAGGCAAACAATCAAGGGGTAAAAATTGCCAGAGGAAAATATCTTTTATTATTAAACTCAGATATCTTGGTATTAAACAATGCTATTGAAAAATTGTTAAACTTTTATAAACAAAATGAAAAAATGTTCAACTTTTTAGGAGGAAAATTATTGAACAAAGATTTAACACCTCAGCCTTCTTGTGGTCCAATGTATTCAATTCCTATGGTTTTTGCTCATCTTTTTCTTAAAGGAGACTATTGGGGATTAACTCGCTATTCCCCCAACAAAGTAAAAGAAGTTGATTGGGTCTCTGGCGCTTGTATTTTAACAACAAAAAAAATTTTTCAAAAACTTGGTGGCTTTGATGAAAATATCTTTATGTATATGGATGAAATTGATCTTCTCTATCGAGCTAAAAAAAAAGGCTTTAAAGTATTTTTTTATCCTCAAGCGCAATTTATTCATTTTGGAAGCGCCTCAAGCGCTGGCCGAACTTATCCTATCTTGCAAGTTTATCGAGGTCTTATCTATTTTTATAAAAAACATCATAATGATCCAGTTTCCCTATTTATTCTCAAATTTATGCTAAAATTAAAAGCAATAATGGCAATTTTAATTGGTAAATTATTAAATAATAAATATTTAATCAAAACCTATGAGGAAGCTTTCAAGTTGGTTCAAATGGCTTGATGATAATTTAGTAAAAATTCTTGTTGGTGGTTTTATCTTTCTTATCCCTTTATATCCTAAAATTCCCCTGCGAATGATTAATTACACCTATATTGCCATCCGCCTGGAAGATCTTTATGTCGCTTTTCTCATTGCCGTTTATGTCATTCAACTGATAAGAGGAAAATTAAAACTTAACAAAAAATTTTTTCTTTTATTTTTTTTATATTGGCTAGCTGTTTTTCTCTCATCTTTGTGGGCTGTTTATATCAACAAAACCGTCTCCTTTAAACATCTTGCCCTCCTTCATTCTCTCAGAAGAATTGAATATATGGCGGTTTTTTTTATTGCCAGCTCAATAATCAAAACCAAAAAAGAATTTTTCTTTTATCTTTCTTTAATTTTTCTTGCCTTGTTTTTTGTTACTTTTTATGGCATTGGCCAAAAATTTTTCGGCTGGCCGGCAGTGCAAACAATGAATCCGGAATATGCTAAAGGTTATCTTCTCTATCTGACTCCAGAAGCCCGCATCTCCTCCACTTTTGCCGGTCATTATGATTTAGCCGCCTATCTTATTTTTCTTATTCCTTTCGTCTGGGGATTTTATTTTTTGCGTCAAAACTTCTCTTATCTTTTTCTTTTTTTTCTTTCTCTTTTGACTTTAGTTTTCACCGCCTCGCGAATTTCCTATAGCGCCTATCTTCTTTCAACCTTTCCCTTTCTTTTATTTTTAAAAAAATTTAAGCATTTAGCCTTTGCTCTTCTTTTAACTTTAGTTTTAACTTTTTCCTCGCAAAACTTAACCTCGCGTTTTAAAAGGACTTTTCAGGTTAAACAAATATTTGTTAATCAAAAAACTGGCCAGGTAATTGTTCCTCAAAAAATAACTGCTAAAGAACTTCCGGCCGGAAGTTTTTATATCGGACTTATCCCAAACGGACAGACAAATGTAGCCACCAATGAAGTAAAACTTCTTAGAGAAAAAATCCTTGATGAAATAAGAACCGAGGCTAAAAAGAAAGGTAAAAAATTAACTGCCGAAGAAGAAGAACTCTTAACTGCCTCCTTAGCCGCTCGCCTTAAACCAATAAATACTTTTGTTTCTGATATTTCTTTTGCTACTCGTCTTCAGATTGAGTGGCCAAGAGCAATCAAAGCATTTCTAAAAAATCCAATTCTTGGTACAGGACCATCATCAATTACGGAGGCCACTGATAATGATTATCTGCGTTCACTAGGAGAGGTGGGGCTTTTGGGAACAACTTTGTTAGTAATAATTTTTTACAACATAATCAAAACAATAATTCTGTCATTTGAAAAAATTAAAAATAAAGAAAAACCGATTTATCTTGCTTTTCTTTTTGCTTTATTTGGACTTTTGGTTAACGCCGGCTATATTGATGTTTTTGAGGCGTCAAAAGTTGCTTTTACCTTTTGGTTAATCGCTGGTTTATTTATCGGCTCACTGTACCAATATGAAAAAAGTTGATTTTTTATTTTTAAGTTTGCTCATCATCCTTGCTTTCATTTTCCGTCTTTATAAAATTGATATTCCTTTAGCCGATCTTCACTCATGGCGCCAGGCCGATACAGCAGCTGTCGCTCGCAATTTTGTTAAAGACGGCTTTGACTTACTTCATCCTCGTTTTGACGATTTATCAAGCAACCAATCAACCGCTGGCTTAGAAAATCCTCAGGGATGGCGGTTTGTTGAATTTCCTTTTTACAACGCAATTTTTGCCTACTTTTATACGCTTTTTCCCCAACTGCCCCTTGAAGTTTGGGGAAGATTAACTACTGCTTTTTTTTCCTTAATTATCATTACCATTATTTACTATCTTGTATTAAAAGAGGTGGGAAGAATTGCTGCTTTCTTTTCTTCACTTATCTATGCTGTTTTTCCCTTTTTTGTCTTTTTTTCTCGAGTAGTTTTGCCGGAAACAACCGCCGTTGCCTTATCAATGATTTCAATATTTTTTTTATACCAGTTCTCAAATATTAAAAAAACCAGTTTATTTTCTATTTTCTATTTTCTATTTTCTATAATATTTTTCTCTCTTTCTTTGCTTGTTAAACCCACCACTATTTTTTATAGTCTTCCTTTATTCTTTTTATTTCTCCAAAAATATCGATTAAATATTTTTGGGCAAATTCCCGTTTATCTTTTTTTTCTTCTTTCTTTTACCCCCTTTTTTCTTTGGCGATGGTATATCCAAAAATTTCCCGAAGGCATCCCTCCCTTTGAGTGGTTAATTACCAGTGTTAACACCTCTCAAGGCTTGCAAAAAATTTTTTTTCGGCCGGCTTTTTTTCGTTGGATTTTTTTTGAACGGTTGAATAATTTAATTTTAGGTGGATACTTAACCGTATTTTTAATTTTGGGAGTCATCAACAGACAAAAAAAATTGTTTCTTCACTCTATCCTTCTCTCCTCTTTTCTTTACCTTTTAATTTTTCAGGGAGGCAATGTTCAACATGAATATTATCAAACGATTATCCTGCCTGCGGTTGCCATCGCCGTAGGTTTAGGCACAGCCCATATTTTATCTTACAAAAAAGTTTTCCTTCACCCTCTGCTATCTTATCTGACAATTTTAATTCTTTTTGTTTTCTCTTTCTTTTTCTCCTACTATAAAGTACGCGATTTTTACTTTTATCCCAAAGAACTCCCCCAAATTGCCAAAATTATCTCCACCTTAACCAAACCTGATGATAAAATTGTCACTGACCGAATGGGCGATACTACTCTTTTATATCTTTCTCAAAGAAAAGGCGCGCCATCGATTTATAAACCGCCGACTGAGTTAAAAAAATCTGGTTATCGTTATCTGGTCACTTTAAACCAAGAGGAAATTAAAAAATTAAAAGAAGCTAATTTTGAAGTAGTTTTTGAAAATGATCAATTTGCTCTTTTTAAACTATGAAGATTTTAATGGTTACTCCATATGTCCCCTATCCTCCCTCCTCTGGTGGTCAAATTCGCACCTTTAATCTTTTAAAATACTTAAGTAAAAATCACCAAATTACTTTGATAGGGTTATACAAAAATGATCAGGAACGAAGATATCTTTTTCATCTTAAACATTACTGCAAAAAAATTTATCTTTGCCAGCGTCCAACAAAACCATGGCAGATAAGAAATATTCTCAAAGCAACCTTTTCCACCCTCCCCTTCCTTATTGTCCGCAATTACTCACCGCAGGCTCGTTTATTGATCGAAAAACTTCTTCAAAAAGAGATTTTTGATGTTATCCATGCGGAAACTTTTTACATTATGCCCCATATTCCCGAAACCAAAATTCCCATTGTTTTAGTTGAGCAAACAATTGAATATCAAGTTTATCAGCATTTCATTAACTCTCTTTCTTTTCCTTTAAGACTTCCTCTTTACCTTGATATTATCAAACTTAAATATTGGGAAAGATACTATTGGAAAAAAGCAAGCATTGTTGCCGCTGTTTCATCAGCCGATGAAAAAACCATCAAGGAACTTGAACCGAGAATAAAAACAACCATTATCCCCAACGGAGCCGGTGATGAAATGATTGCCAAGCAATTAACTGTTAAAGATTTAAGAAAACCGGTAATTTTTTTTCAAGGTAATTTTAATTGGTTGCAAAATGTGGAGGCGGCTGAATATCTTGTTGATGAAATTTATCCCCAATTAAAAATAACTTTGCCTGCTGCTTCGGTCATTATCTCCGGCCAAAACACCAACAAAATCAATTATCTTAAAAACAAAGGTGTGGAAATCGTTGATACCCTAACTGATGATACTAAATCAGTAAAATCAATTTTTAAAAAAGGCACTCTTTTTATTGCCCCAATTTTTGGACCGGGAGGAACCCGGCTGAAAATATTAGCCGCCATGGCCGCTGGTATTCCTGTTGTCTCCACCTCAGTTGGCGTTGAAGGATTGGCAGTTGAAAACAACACTCATGTCCTTATCGCCCAAACCCCTCAGGAGTTTGTTAATAAAATCTCCTATATACTCTCTCAACCAAAAATCTACCAGAAAATAAGAATGGCCGCTTACCAACTAATAAAAGAAAAATACAACTGGAAAAAAATTACCCAAGAGTTAGAAGAGGTTTATCGAAAGATTATATGAAAATCGGTATTGATATTTCCCAAATTGTCTATCAAGGAACAGGTGTCGCCCGCTTTACCGAGGGTTTAGTGAATGCTATTTTAGAATATGACAGGGTTAATCAATGGCTCTTTTTCTTTTCTTCTTTACGAAAAAATTTAGACAAAGAATTAGAAGCTAAGATCCTTCAGAAAGGTCATAAATTAGTAAAATGGAAAATCCCGCCAACTATTTTATCTTTCATTTGCAACGATGTTCATTCACATTCAATTTCTCAATTTCTCAATTTCTTAATTTCTTTTGACTTTTTTATTACTTCCGACTGGACCGAGCCGCCACTTAAAATTAACAAAGCAACTATCGTTCATGATTTGGTTTACCTTAGATATCCGCAAACCGTTGATAAAAAAATCCGCCAAGTCCAGGAAAAGAGATTATTTTGGGTGAAGAAAGAGTCCAAAATTATCTTTGCCGATTCTCAATCAACTAAAAATGATCTTATTAATTTACTTCAAATTAATCCCGATCGGATAGTAGTTAATTATCCGGGGGTGACAACCTTAAATCCAACCAGGTTAAAAATAGAAGAAACACTCAATAGATATAATCTCAAAAAAAAGAAATTTATTTTAACTGTTGGCAAAATTGAACCGAGAAAGAATCTTGAAAGATTGATAACAGCAATGAAACAATTAAACAATGAGAAGTTAAATTTAGTAATTGTTGGACCAAAAGGATGGAGTAAAGAAAATATCAAACATCAAATTTCCTTAAAGCAGAATAAATTCGCTTCAGGGCAAGCAAATATTAAATATTTAGGATATATTAAAGATCAAGAACTTTATTGCTTGTATGCCTCTTGTCTTTTTTTTATCTATCCTTCAATCTGGGAAGGCTTTGGTTACCCGATAGTTGAGGCAATGAGGCTTGAGGCACCGGTTGCCTGTTCAAATACCTCCTCCCTCAAAGAAATTGCTGATGAGGCTGCCCTTCTTTTTAATCCTCAAGACATAAATGATATTTTGGAGAAAATGAAAATACTGTCAGAAAATGAGTCCTTGCGAAAAAAGCTGATTAACAAAGGCAAAAAAAGAAGTCAAATTTTCACCTGGAGGCACTATTATAACACCCTCATTAAAACGTTGGCAGAAAAAAAGGGATAATAATTTTCCTGTTTCCGGTTACATATTTGACGTTTTGTAAAATTTTAAAATATGGTCATCGGTATCGACGGTAACGAAGCGAATGTTAAAATGAAAGTGGGAGTCTCTGTTTATACTCTCAACCTTTTAAAACATTTTTGCCAACAGGCTAATAAAAATTTACAATTTAAAATTTTTTTAAAAGAACCGCCCCGATCTGATTTGCCGGCGGAAAATAAATATTTTCATTACGAGGTGATTCCGGGAAAATTTCTCTGGTCACAAATATTTCTTCCCATAAGACTTAATTTAAAAAAAGACGTTGATATTTTTTTTTCACCGGCTCATTATCTTCCTCGGTTTTGCCCGCTGCCGGCAGTTGTCACCATTCACGATCTCTCTTTCCTTTTTTATCCGGATGATTTTTTAAAGACAGATTTAATTAAACTTCGTCAATGGACTCAATACTCAGTTAAAAATGCCAAAAAAATTATTGCCGTTTCCAAAACCACAAAAAAAGATATTGTCAAAAACTATCAAATTCCCGAGAGAAAAATTGAAGTAATCTACAATGGTTATGAAAAAAACCTCAACTGTCAAACATCAATCCGCAAACTGGCGGAGAAAAATATATATCAAAAATTAAAAATAGAAAAGAACAAATACATTCTTTATGTTGGCACATTGCAACCTAGAAAAAATCTTACAACTTTAATTGAAGCATTTAAACTCATCATAAAGTTATACAATGAATTTAAATTAGTAATTGTGGGAAAGAAGGGATGGCTTTATAAGGATATTTTTCAAAAAGTTAAAAGCTTAGGTTTAGCAAATGAGGTTGTTTTCACTGATTATCTTGAGGATCAACAATTAATTTCTCTTTATCAAAATGCTTTCTGTTTTATTCTCCCTTCATTTTATGAAGGTTTTGGTATTCCAATCCTTGAGGCGATGAGTTTTGGTTGCCCGGTTATTGCCTCCTTTACTGCCAGTTTACCTGAGATTGGTGGTGATGCTTGTCTTTATTTTGACCCTAATAATGTTGATGATTTAGTGGAAAAATTAAAACTTTTAAAAGAAGATAGAAATTTAAGAGGAGAGTTAATTAAAAAGGGCAAAGAAAGAGTAAAATTATTTTCCTGGGAAAAATGTGGAAGGGAAACTTTGGAGGTTATTAAATCTTTGGCAAAATAATTAATTTTTATATGAAGATTCAAATCATCCACCAAAACTTTGATAAAAATCTCTGGAATAAAAAAGCTCCCCATCCGCTTCAATCTTGGCAGTGGGGAGAAGCAAGAAAAACGATGGGGATTGAAGTTTTGCGATTAACTGATGGAAAAGATGTTTACCAGCTAACTCTTCACCAATTACCATTGTTTAAATATAAAATCGGCTATCTTCCTCGCTCTGTTTTTCCAACAAATAAAGTATTAACATTTCTTGCAAATTATGCAACTGAAAATAACATTATTTTTAT
>JBKBJJ010000032.1:0-7460 GCA_046293855.1 Microgenomates group bacterium
TACTCAATTTCTCCAAATAACTAATAACTAATAACTAATAACGAATATCTAATATCGAATATCGAATATCGAATATCCAATCTCATTTTCAATCAAAGTAGATAAGTTGTTAAAGATAAATTTTACGCAGAAAAAATATCAGTTGTTATTTGCTCCTTCTCAAACGGCCCAATTAAGGCAAAATTTAAACGGGAGGGAACAAAAATTTCTTTTGCCAAAGCAACAATCTCCTCCTCTTTCACTTTTTCAATTGCCTCAACTGTCTCCTCTGGTGTTTCAATTTTTTCTTGTAATAACTTTTTTGTCCCAAAAAAAGTGGCAACATTTTGCGAATCCTCCAAAGACAAAAGCAGCCTCCCCTTTAAAAGCTCCTTGGCTTTTCTCACCTCTTCTTTTTTTATCTGCCCCTCGGCAATTTTTTGATGTTCTTTTAAAATCACCTCAACCGCCTCCTTTACTTTTTCCAAATTAACAGTCACTCCCGCCTGGGTGACGATGTTACCACAATCATGATAAAGTTCACGACTGGTTGAAATATAATAACAAAGACCGCGCCGTTCCCTCACCTCAATAAAAAGCCGCGATGACATCCCGCCGCCTAAAATTGCCGCCAAAACCGAAAGAGGATGGCGTCTTTCATCAAAAAAAGAAAACGCCCTATATCCCAAACAAAAATGGGCCTGCTCAGTTTTTTTGGTTTTGACAAAAATTTGCGGTTGTTTTTGATTTTCAGCAACTGGAATAAATCCTGCCTTTTCTCCATTTTTCCAACCGGCGAACTTTTCCTCAATAATATCAAGGTAATAAGAAGCAAAAAAATTTTGAGAAGTGGATGTTTGAGCAAAAAAGCGAGAAGATAAAACAGAAGAAGGCGAAGATACCTGTTTCGAGCTTTTAAGGAGCCGTTGATTTTGGAGGGGTGTTCCTCTTAAGCGAGAAACACGGTATCGAGCCTTTTTAAACTCTGCAGCTAATCCTCCCGCCACCACCAACACCGCATTTTTTGGATGATAAAGACGGCTGATGTAATCAACAAAAGTTTTTCGAGTAAATGATTTAACCGTTTTTTTTGTTCCGGCAATATCAAAACCTAAAGGATTATCCTGATATAAAAGCTCCTCAAAATAATCAGCCACTTTCCGGTAGGGGGTGTCTTCATATAAATTTATCTCCTCAACAATCACTCCCTTTTCCCTCTCAATCTCCTCCTCTTTCAAAAGGGGATTTTTTATCATGTCAGCTAAAACATCAACGACTGTTTCAAAATGCTCAGCGGTGGATTTTATCCAGTAGCCAGTGTGATCTTTTGAAGTGAAGGCGTTAAATACTCCTCCTATTCCCTCAATAATTGATGAGATGGTATAAGTGTCCGGGTATTTTTTTGAACCTTTAAAAGCCATATGCTCAAAAAAATGAGCAACACCATTGTTTTCTTTGGTCTCATAACGAGAACCAGCGCCAACTAAAAGAAGGGTAGTTAAGGTAGGAAAGGCTTGGGTGTCAACTAAAATAACCGATAAACCATTTTTTAATTGCTGTTGATAAACTTTCATTTAGTTATTTTAGCAGAAATCTTAAAAACTTTGGTGACTTTTTTGTTGGCGGTCAAATTGTGTGAAGTTTATGTTAGAAGTTATAGTTGTTAGAAGTTAGAAGTTAGATGATAGATGTTATATGTTGGTTTTAGGTCTTAATGACAATCTAATTTAAATGCGTATCTAGACCACGACCGCATAAAAAACACGAAATTTTTTTCGGATGATCTTTTTTAAATTCACCTGAATAATCAATATCATGAATTAATCCTGCCAACAGCCACTCTTCCCTCTTTGGCTCTAAACTCGTTAACCCGTTAACCCGCAATAAATAATCATATAACCCTCCCATACACGCCTCAACTGCCAAAGAGTGATAAAAAATATTTTTTCTAATTGCCTCTTGACTGCTTTTAAAAATTTCTTACCATTGGGCTAATTGAACATAAGAATAATTTTTAAGATTTCAATGTTTAAATACAAATTTTTATAACCATTATCCTTGATTTAAAAACTTTCCTCCATTATGCTAAATATTTTTTGACAAATATCAGATTGTTTTAGTCTCTTTTATTAACCTTAATATACATACCGTTAATATACCGTTAGGAGAACAATCTAAAAGATTAATAAATTTAAGGTCAATAAATTTAACTACGATCGTATTTTAAAAAATTGACCTGTTTTCTTTAAAAAATTAATTAAATTCAAAGTTGGAAGGAAAATTTAAGAAGTTTTTTCAATTCTTCTTTCGCCTCTTTTCTCTTCCAATCCTTAGGCAGCAATTCTTTTGGTAAAAATGGATCCTTCAGTATTGTCTGTTCAAACTCCCCAACTAAATCTTTAATTTCTTTTTTCAAGTCACTTTTTGTGATTTTTCTGCTATTTTTTTTAAGATAATTTATTTTTTTAAGAATCGATCGATATTTCTCATCAATTTTTTTAAGACGAAAAATCCGATAAGCCAATTCTCTATCATCTTCCTCCCCGAGTTTTTTCGCCTCAAAACAAACACAGCGAGGATAGAGATTTTTATTAATTAGATATTCATTAATCTCTTTTGTAATAGGATGAGGAGTAACATAAACTGACTTTTGCCATCGAGCAAACCCTAAATCTTTAATTTTTTTTCTTAGTTGATCTCTAACCAATCTTGATTTTTCAGGAATATCAAAAATTAGAATTCGCCAAATTTTATCCCATTTTTTTTCTTCAAATTTAATAAGAGGAATCAGCTCGTCTAAAAACTTCTCTCCTTTTGTCCCTAAAAATAAGTAAACTTCTCCATTTATCACTTTTTTGGTAATTTGATTAAAACGGCTGGCTTGATTTAAAAAAGTAACTAAAGATCTCCTTTTATATTCCCCTCCTCCCGGTTGATAAAAATATCGATAGTAATTCCTTATTGAAAAATTAGTATACTCATCAACCAAAAAAGCCAAAACAAAAAGAAGTGTCCTTTTTAAACCTCGTTTTAACCTCATAATTTTATTTTATTTAAAATATAATAAAATTTAACTCAAAAGTCAATGATTTTTAACACGATCGTGTTTTAAAAAATTTACCAATCCATGTCCACGTTTTTATAAGGTTTTTATAAGATCGAACCTTCATTAAAAAAACTAAAACCTCAAATAAAATTTTTTTAATGATCTGTTATTTTTCTGTTATTTTATTAATGATGTGTTAGATTTTGAAAAATAAATTTAGATAATAAAAGTTAAACTCGTATCCCCTACCTTGAATTAATAATTTTCCTATGTTATCCTAAAATTTATCCTGATCAATATTTAAGTAGATTAAACATTAATCAAAAACGGTCGAAAGTAAAGGTTAGTTTCTGGGTTCGCAACTCAACTGGTAAACCTTTCCAACCGGAGGGTTTTTAAGCTGTTAAGGAAAGACATTTGGGCCACTAGCTCAACAGGTAGAGCAACTCCCTCTTAAGGAGTCGGTTCGGAGTTCGAGTCTCCGGTGGCTCACTAATTTTTGGCGGATTGGTTGGGAGTTCGAGTTTCCCGGAACCCACAAATTTTCGCGGCAGATTAGTGATGACAGTTTAACTCGCCGATATCATCCTAAAAAATTTTTAGAGGGTACCTGCTTGACATTTAATTTTTCATTGGTTATATTGAATTTATATGTACCTTGGTCCTTTCTACTTTGATACCAAAGAAATATTTTTAATTCTTGCCGCAATCCTTTTGGCTTTGGCAATTTATTTTGGTTGGAGTTTGTGGTGGTTTGATAAAAGAACTTTGCTTACCATTACCATTTTAATGTTGCTCACCAAAGGCCTTTTACCCTCAATTCACAATGAAGCTTTTTTTATTTTGGCGATTGTTACCATCTTTTTAACCCTTTATCTTCCCGTATTTCAAATCGTCCTCTTTTATTTTTTAAGTTTTCTCTTGTTTAGATTATTGAAGGTGATATGAATAAAAAAAGGGGCGAGATTACCACAATTTTAACTATCTCGGCGTTAATAATAACGGGAGTATTAACCCTTACCTCCAACTTTTTTCTCCAAAAAAAACAAACGGTCAAAACAAAAGCGGCGGAAGCTGCCTCAGAAGGTTGCATCCAAAATATCAACAACCAGAAATTTATTTTTTTCAGAAGAAATACCGGCAATCCTGTATGTTCTCTAGATGAAATAAAAAAGGGAACAGAAAGCGATCCAATTGATAGTTGGGAGGTTACAACGATTAGTTGCACAAACAACAGTCAATGTCCTTCAGGAGATTGGGGTCAAGGAGGATGGTGTTATTATTTTGGCGGGAATGCCAATAGAGCAAAATGTATCAAGCGCAATGCCAGTTGTGACAATGGGAATTGTCTTGGCGGGCAATCACCAACCCAACCACCACCAAATCAACCATCAAACCCATCTCCAGTTTCATCTGGTTGTTTTTCCCTTTCGGCTGAATTTGAAGTGAGGGAAGAAGCATGGCAACCAGGTAAAAAAGCTTTTTATGCTTGGGTGACTTTTCGAAGTGAAAAAGGTGGCGACATCAAATTGGACTATAACGGAGCCCATGTTGCCGGCTGGAATGGGTTCGCAGGCGGGAGTTTTACCTATGATCCTCGATGGACTCAACCTTTTACTCATGATTCTGATGCTGGTATTGCTGCTTTATCAAAAGGTCAATCAATGCCTTTTTCTTATGAAGGAATACACAGCGGTTGCGTTCCCCAAGATGCAAGGTTAAATTGTTCAATCAGTTATGATAATAACGGTTCAACCTCGGTTTCCGGAAATGGTTGCTCCTGCCGAAACTGCCAAAGAGTTCAACCGCCAACTCCAACACCAAGACCAACCAATACTCCCCCAACTAATCCACCACCTCCCAACCCAACTTCAACTCCTAACCAACCAACAAATACTCCTACCCCAATCCCAACTACACCACCGGGACAACCAACCAACACCCCAACACCAACACCAACTCAAACACCAACACCAACACCAACCAAACTACCAGCAACCCCAACACCAACCCCAACACCAACACCAACACCGCCACTATTATCAGAAACAGGCGTATGGGCTAATCCAGGGAGTTTGTTTTTTGAGAATGTAACTAATGATAAAGTCATCCTACAGGTAGCAATTAGTTTAGGTGGATCATATGAAAATTATTCAATAAAAATAAATCCAAGGGGGAATTATCAATATAACTTCTCAAACAAATGTTCATGGTTTATAAGAAACCTTACAGGACATGTTGCTTATTACTCTTCCGAAGATAACTATAAATTTGCGAAATTTAAATTGTTGAACGTAAATTGTAACAGTTATTATGTAATTGGTCTTGATTAAAAATTTAAAACATTTTTAATGAATAGATTTTTTTTATCAAAAATATTTTTCGCTTTATTTTTATCATTTCTTTTTTCATCTTTTCTGATAAACAATGTCTATTTGAGCGCTACTCCTATATTCAGAAGAAATTTAGATAAGATATTAATTGCTAAGTTCAAAAGAAATTTAAATAAGATATTAATTGCTAAACTGATGCTATTTAAAAAGAAAGATGAACTAAAAAACATCCCCGAAAAAAAATCAGGTGATAATATTACCATTTATGAAAAATTAGATAAAAACCTTTTCACTCCAATTAGCAAAGGCATTTACGCCCAAGATTTAAATAAAGGAACTTATATTTTAATTAAAGAAAATGAAGTTGAATGGATTGAGTACACCTTTAACATAAAAGGTAAAAAAATAAAAATTAAAGTTCCAAAAGGTGAGCCCCCGCCGGAAGAAAAATTGTTGGAGCAAATCTATAAATAAATCTCCACCTCACTATTTTAATTTATCTTCTATCTTGTTATTTTAAGCTTTCATTTTTCCACCACTTCCTTCACCTTCTCAAAAATCTTCCCAACCGGCAAAATTTTTCCCTCTTCAACGCAATCAATCCTCACCCATTTTTTTTGCTTTTTTGCCAAACTCAAATACATCTTCTCTGCCTCTTGCCGATGTTTTAAATCTTTCTCGGCAATATCAAAACCGGCAACATATCCTCTACTGCCGGCTTTTTTGGCGGTTAATTGAACACCTATTTGCCATGGAACATAAAGATAAATCACCAAGTCAGGCCGGGGCATTTTGTGTTGACGGTATTCCAGCTCATCAATCCATTTAACAAACTCCTCCCTTTTCCCCTGGGGCAATCTTGCTGCCTGATGAGCCATATTGGAGGTAACGTAGCGATTGCAAACGATTATCCCTCCTTTTGCCAACCATTCCTCCATCTCCTCTTTAACCGAGACCCGATCTAAAGCATAGGCTAAAGAGGCCAAGTATGGTGAAACGCTATCTAAACTACCAAACTCCCCCGCCAAAAATCGGCCAACTAACCGGCCGTGAAAAGAGGAATAGTAGCGAGGAAAATCATAATATTTAACTTTAAAACCTTTATCTTTTAAATATTTGACTAAAAGTTGAGCTTGCGTTGTCTTTCCTGAACCATCTCCTCCATCAATAACGATTAATTTTCCTTTTCGTTTCTTTAAACTTTCAATATGTTTTATAAACTTTATTAATTTTATTTTTAAATTATCCTCATCAAAGTGCTCAAGAAAAAGATTCTCTGAAGGATTACCAGCGATCATCGGTGAAAGTTTATCTTCTGATTCTTTATAAAACAAAGCCAAAACCGGTTTTTCTTTGACTAAAGCATAAACAATTTCACCACCAACCGCCGTTGAGGGATTGGTCACCTCAGCAACAACAAAATCCGCCTTCTCAATTAACTTTTTCTTTATCGCAAAAATTTCCTCGTTGGTTAATTTTCTGTTTTTTAATAACCCATCAGTTAAAACTTTTGTTTTCTTTTTTAAAAGAGTAAGAATTTTTTTATCAATTTTCTGAAGATTCCTGTTTTCTAAATTAGAGGAAGTAAAATATGCTTTTAATTTAAACATATTAAAATTTAAAAATCTTTTTGGGTTTAAATTTTTTGTCGGAGAGGCGGGACTTGAACCCGCGACCGCCGGACCCCCAGCCCGGAGCGCTAGCCATCTGCGCCACTCTCCGATTTTAAAAATTTGTCTTTTTTGATTATAGCGTAATTTTTATATTATAGCTTAATTTTTACTATGGCTTAATTTTTAAAATTTAATAATCATTTTTATTATTCCTACTCTCTCTTTCAAATTCCTGTGGGTATCAAGATTGCGTTATTAAGAGACGGTCGTCACCTAATAAATCATTCCTCTAACACCTGTTAGGTGATATAGGTTTACACCTTAATCTTAAAAGAAACAACTTATTAATAACAAAATCTCTTTTAAGTAGCCCTATTTTATTAATTTCCTTTAGATTTTTATATGAGACATCAGCCTAATTTCCTTTAGATTTTTGATGAGGCATCAGCCTAATTTCCTTTAGATTTTTGATGAGGCATAACTTTCCCT
>JBKBJJ010000033.1:0-7379 GCA_046293855.1 Microgenomates group bacterium
AATTTTCCCGTGAAGAACATGATAAACCCCCTGATAAATATTCCCTGTCTCAAAAGCGATAACATCAAGTGGATTTTCAACCACAGCAATTACATCATGATCACGCCTGTCATCAGCGCAGATTGAACAAATTTCCTCTTCTGTCAGATTAAAACAATTTTTACAAAGTTTAGTTTTAGCTTTAAGTTGAGCGATGTTTTGCCCAAACTCTTTTAAATCTTTCTCCGGTAACCTTAAAAGGTAAAGAGCTAATCGGTTGGCAGTTTTTTCACCAATCCCTGGTAGTCGCTCAAAAAATAAACTAATTTTTTTTAAATTGGTAGGTAACATATTTAAAAAATTAAAAATTCAAAATTAAAATCTCAAAATGATAATGTAAAATAAAATCATCAATAAAGTTGCTCCTTTAATAAATAATAAGTTAAAAAAGCATAAATAGCCAATTTTAAATTGTAATTTTTAACTTTTAACTTTTGACTTTTAACCTTCTATACCTCCACCACCTCAACAACCACTAAAGGCTTTCTTCCTCGTTTTTGATAAAAGAAGTCTTCTAATTGTCCAATAATTCCTCTTTTAAGGTTTCCTATATCAACCCTACCTCCTTTTGGCTTGGTCATCCTTTCTATCAATCTTATCGCCTGCTCATAAAGTCCTTTTTCTTCTTTTTCAAAAACAAACCCTCGAGATAAAATTTTTGGCCGGGTAACAAGCATTCCCTCCTGATTAACCACCAAAAAAGCAAAAACAATTCCTTCAGTTGATAAAGTTTTTCTATCCCGCAGGACTATATTGCCCACATCACCAATTCCATATGCATCAACATAAATATTCTTTGTCTCAATTTTTGCTCCTTTGTAAACATCAACCCCTTTACCTGTCATTCTGAACCAAATTGTCTCTCCCTCTGTTAAACCAAAAACTTTTTCTTTTTGATAGCCTAACTGTTGAACCAATTTTTGATACTGTCTTTGATGACGAAGGGTGCCGCCGATGGGAATAAAAAACTTTGGGTTAGTAAAACGGATAAGAAATTTTAAATCTTCTTGATTACCGTGACCCGAGGAGTGAAGTTGTTCGGCAATATCTGAGTAATAAACATCAGCTCCCTGGCTGATTAAATCTTCAATCACCCCATAAACTTCATTTTCATTTCCAGGAATTGGGTCGGAGGAAAAGATAATTTTATCTCCCGGCCTAATCTTAATATTGGGATTTTGATCGTTAGCAAGCTTTGCTAAAGCAGAACTATATTGCCCCTGAGAGCCGGCAACAATAAGGCAAACTTTGCTTGGAGGCAAGCGGCCTACATCTTCTTCGTCAACAATCAATGTTTTTGGAATGGGTAAATAACCGATTTCTGAAGCCAAACGAGTATTTTCTTTCATCGACCGCCCCAAAAAGGCGATCTTGCGATTAAATTTTATTGCCGCCTCAACACACTGGCGAATCCTTGAAATATTGGAAGAAAAAGTGGTCATAATAAATTTACCCCGCGTTGTTCTTATTTCCTCCTCAAATGTTTTCCCCACCGCTGCCTCAGAAAGCGTTAATCCCGGCCGCTCCGCTCCCAGACAATCAGAAAGAAGACAAAGAACTCCCTCTCGCCCAGCTTTGACAATTTCATAAAAATCAGGTGGCTTGCCGAAAGGGGGAGTTAAATCAAATTTAAAATCAGCTCCATGATAAATCGTTCCCAAAGGTGTTTTAATTAAAATATGAGTGCTATCGGGAATAGAATGAGTAACTCTTAAAAATTTAACCCGAAATTGGCCAAAAACATACTCTCTTTGATAATCAATCCGGTTAACTTTTATCCTTTTTCCCAATTCTTCAAACTTATTCTCAACAAAAGCGGCGGTTAGTTTGCTGCCAAAAACGGGAGGACGACCTAATTCATCAAAATGATATGGTAAAGCCGAGGTGTGATCTTCATGGCCATGGGTTAAAAGAACCGCTCGAATAAAGGAAGTTTTATCCTCAAGATAAGAAATATCGGGAATAACAAAATCAACTCCCAACTGCCCCTGTCTGGGAAAACCAATACCGCAATCAACAATTAAAATGTCTTTTAGGCGATCATCTTGGTAAAGTTCATAAAGATACATGTTTTTGGTAACATCAGTTGTCCCGCCTAAAGGAATAAAACGCAGTTTAAATTTGTCCATATTTTAATTTTAAACAAAGGTTACGCGTTTAATTTTAAACAAAGTGTCATAGTAAGTTTGGCAAACCTTAACCATTCTCTCTGTTCTCAGCTTAAACTTTACCTTTAGCTGACACTCTTAATCGTGAATTCTTGCCTAACACCTGCTAAAAAATAAATTATAATAGTTATAATGATTATATCAGTTATCTTTGCCAATCTCTCATGAAAAAAATTACCAAAAAACAGATAAAAGAAAAATTAGAGGAAGTAATGGATCCAGAACTTAATATCTCAATTATTGATCTTGGCTTGGTTTATGATATTTCAATAAAAGAAAACAACAAAAAACCACCTTTAGTAAAGATTGTTATGACATTAACTACAATAGGTTGTCCTCTCATCACAATTATTGAAGAAGAAATTAAAAATAAATTAAATGAGCTTTCCATTCCCTCTGATAAAATTATTGTTGAGTTAACCTTTGACCCACCCTGGTCAATGGAGAAAATGTCACCAAAAGCGAAAGCTCTTTTGGGAATATAAGTCCTATGTCCCCAAAGCCAGGTTTCTGGGAAGATATCCTTGAACAACTGGAGGAATTGGGCGCCACAACTGGCAAAAAAGCAGCTCAATCGGCTGCTCAAACCTTTAGTCCTTTAAAAATTGCTGAAAAGATTGTCAACCCTCAATCGTCCTCACCCTCCCAATCCCCGGAAAAGCCTCAGTCAGGAAAAAATAATCACACTCCTTTAAACTTTGAAAAACTGCAAAAGGAATATCAAAAACAAGATGAACAAAAAGCCGCTGCTGTCCGTCAACGACTGTTTCAATTAGTAAAAACTGGTGAGGAAAAGGTGTTAATGGAAAAAAAACAAAAAGAGGCGGAAAAACAAAAAAGATTAATTTATGAAGAGCAAGAAAAAAAGAAAAAAGAGGAGGAAAGAAAAAGACAAGAGCAGTTATCAGAAATTCCTCAAGGTAAAATTCGCCGTTCAATTTTTTCACCCAAAAAAGTCGCCCAGCGCCAACACGCTGAAGTTAAACCCGCCAGCGGAAAACAATGATATAATAAGACTTATTCAACCTATTGGTCTTATATTCGCTTAAAAAAAAGAGAAAAAGCTGATTAATCGGAGTATAGCTCAGATGGCAAGAGCGCAGCGTTCGGGACGCTGAGGTCGGCAGTTCAAGTCTGCCTACTCCGACTGTTTTATGAACAAAATTTTCCTTTTTCTCCTTTCTCTTGTCACCCTCATCTCTTTCTTTTTTAATTTTTATCTTTATCATCATAAAAGGCAACATTGACAAAGCCTCTTACCAAAAATATTATCATCTTCCCTCCTGCAAACAATACCACCAAATTGTTATTGAAAAAGATATCGGCGAAAAATATTTCTGCAGTAAGGAGGAGGCTCAAAAAGCCGGCTTTAAAAAAGCCGCCGGCTGTCCATAACAATTAACACCTATCTAACGAACCTCAAACATCCAACATCCAACTTCCAACTTCTAACATCCAACCTCTTTCTAATTTCAAACTTCAAATTTTTATGATAATGTTTAAAGTCCAACATCAACAGTTAACAGTGAGAATTTGTCAATCAACAATTAGGTAACTAGTAAATGTCTAAATCCTAAATTCTTAATTCTTAATTCTTAATTCTTAATACTTAATACTTAATACTTGACACTTGATAATTATGAAACTTAATTTCTAAAAAACCCCAAATAACTAATATCGAATATCGAATATCGAATATCTAATAACATTTTTGTTATAATTTTTTTATGAACTTATACAATACGATAACCCGAAAAATTGAAAAATTTCAACCATTAAATCCTCCTCGTGTCACTCTTTATACCTGCGGTCCAACGGTTTATGATTTTACCCATATCGGACATCTGCGCACTTACACCAACAACGACGTTTTAAAAAGAACCTTAAATTATTTAGGCTATCAAGTCAAACACGTGATGAATATTACCGATGTTGGCCATCTCACAGGCGATGACGACACGGGAGAGGATAAACTGGAAAAAGGCGCCAAAAGGGTAGGGAAAACTGTCTGGGTGGTGGCTGCCTTTTACACTGATTTTTTCTTTAAAAGTACTGACTCTTTAAATATCTTACGTCCCGATATCATCTGCCGCGCCACTGATCATATCAAAGAAATGATTGATCTTATTCAAATTTTGGAAAAAAAAGGCTACACCTATGAAACTAAAGAAGCCTTATATTTTAATGTCGCAAAATTTAAAAATTATGGCCGGCTTTCTCGTCAACCGCTTTCTCAAAAATTAAAAGGAGCGCGGGAGGAAGTATATATTGATCCAGAAAAAAAACACCCAGCCGATTTTGCTCTCTGGTTTAAAAGAGTTGGTCGATTTGCTAACCACAGTATGCACTGGACATCTCCTTGGGGCGATGGTTTTCCTGGCTGGCATATTGAATGCTCGGCTATGAGTATGAAATATTTAGGAGAAACAATCGATATTCACGCCGGCGGAGTCGACCATATTCCCGTCCATCATGAAAATGAAATCGCCCAATCAGAGGTGGCCACCGGTAAACCTTTTGTTCGCTACTGGTTTCACAATAATTTTCTTCTCGTTGAGGGAGAAAAAATGAGTAAGTCTTTAGGTAACTTTTACACTATTGACGACATTAAGAAAAAAAATATTGAACCGGCCGCCTTGCGATATCTTTTTTTACAATCTCATTATCGACAAGTCTTAAACTTCACTTGGAACTCGGTTTTAAGCGCCCAGGAAGGATATAATAAACTTAAAGAATATGTTTTAACCTTGCGCCAACAAAAAGAAAGAACCGCTCTTTCCTCCGATAAATTAAAAAAAATCGATCTCTTTCGCCAACGCTTCCTTGAGGCTGTTAGCAATGACCTCCAGACACCGCAGGCACTCTCTTTTATGTGGGAAATGCTCAAATCAAATATCCCCTCAACTGATAAATTAGACTTATTGCTGGAATTCGATCAAGTTTTAGGACTTAAATTAAATGAAATCACTCAAGATGAAGTTCCCGAGGAAATTATAAAATTGGCAAAAGAAAGACAAAAAGCTCGCCAAAAACAAGACTTTGAAAAGGCTGATGAACTCAGAAAAAAAATTCAACAATTAGGCTGGAAAATTGAGGATAGTCAGCAAAGCTTTAAACTAAAGCGTCTTATTAAATAGCTTCTTATGAAAAAATATCTTAAAATCTTTCAACTTTCCCTTCTTCAATATTTTGTTTACCGTCTAAATTTTATTCTCTGGCGAGTAAGAAATATTTTAACCCTTATCTTTCTTTATTTTTTCTGGACTAGCGTCTTTGTCCATCGACCGCTAATTTTTTCCTATTCTTCTGATAAACTGGTTACCTACATTCTTTTGGTTAATCTCTTATCATCAATTGTTTTGGGAACACGGACAGCCGATGTTGCCAGTGAAATAAGAAGTGGCGATCTTGCCAATTATCTTATCAAACCGTTTTCTTTTTTCAAATTTATAATCACCAAGGAGGCGGCTGATAAACTAATCAATTTTCTATTTTCCCTTTTTGAAATCATCCTTTTGGCAATTATCTTTCAACCAAAAATTTTTATTCAAGAAAATATTTTTAACTATTTAATGTTTTTTTTAACTTTGATCGTTGCCATCGTCATCTCTTTTTCTATCTCGTTAACCATTTCTTTTATCGCTTTTTGGTCGGCAGAAATCTGGGCGCCACGATTTATTTTTTTTGTTTTAGTGACAAGCCTTGCCGGCACCTTTTTTCCTTTGGATGTTCTCCCTTTACCCATTTACAATCTTCTTTTGTTAACCCCCTTTCCCTACCTTATCTATTTTCCAACCAAAATCTATCTTCATGGTTTCTCCGGCCCACAAGTAGTTCCTTTAATCATCAGCCTCATTTGGTTTTTAATTTTATATCAAACAATGTTGGCTATCTGGAGAAAAGGGATTAAAAATTACAGCGCCTATGGAAGGTAATGAAACATAAATTAAAAATTTTTTGGCTTTTAAGCCTTGCCAGCATCAAAACTTCCCTTGAGCATCGGGTGGGAGTGATTTTTTTTATGCTGGGAAAAATTATCCGTTTTCTTGTTTTTTTCCTCTTTCTGTACTTTCTTGTTTCCAAAACCCGTTTATTAGCTGGTTATAATTTTAGCCAAACGGCAATCTTTTTCCTCACTTTTAATTTTATTGACAATTTATCCCAATTTTTATTCCGCGAGGTTTATCGTTTTCGACCTTTAGTTATAACTGGCCAACTTGATGGCATTCTTCTGAAACCTCACCATCCTTTTCTTCGTATTCTTGTTGGCGGGATTGATATTTTAGATGCTATTTTGATCATCCCCTATATTCTCCTATTATTATATTTTCTTCTTAAAACCGGTGCTGATTTTTTAAACATTATTCATTATTCATTATTAATTATTAATTCTCTAATTATCGCTACCGGCTTTCATATTATTGTCTTGAGTTTGGGAGTTTTAACCACTGAGGTTGATCATACCATTATGATTTATCGTGATATCAGTCGGATGGTGGCTATGCCCGTTGATATCTATAAAGAACCACTTCGCTCAATTCTCACTTTTGTCATTCCCGTTGGGATAATGATGACCATCCCCGTCAAAGCCCTATTGGGATTGCTTACTTGGAAAATAGCTCTTTTGAGTTTTCTCATCTCTTTTATTTTTATCATTTTTTCCCTATCTTTATGGAATATCGCCTTAAAAAAATACCAAAGCGTGGGAAGTTAAAAAAATTGAAAAAAATCTGACCAATTACAACCGATTTTAACTGATTATCACTGATTTCAACTAATTGTAACTGTTTTATGATTACTGTTAAAAATCTCACCAAAATCTATCGGACACCAATAAGAACTAAAAATCTGCTGAAGGATATTTTTTTTCGCCAATATAAGGAAAATAAAGCTTTGGATGGCATTTCCTTTGAAGTAGGGGAGAGGGAATTGGTTGGTTTTATCGGGCCCAATGGCGCTGGCAAAACAACAACGATGAAAATCCTCTCAGGCATTCTTTATCCAACAAAAGGCTTTGTCAATGTCTTGGGTTACACTCCTTTTGAGAAAAAATATTCTTTTTTAAAACAGATCGCCTTTGTTATGGGTCAGAAAAATCAGCTTATCTGGGAGCTGCCGGCAACTGAGTCATTTAAATTAAATAAAGAAATTTATGAAATAGATGATACTACT
>JBKBJJ010000034.1:0-7189 GCA_046293855.1 Microgenomates group bacterium
ACTGTCTCCCCAGGGGAAACTTTATGGACAATCCCCGTCACCGGAGGAATCTTCAAAACTTGACCCGGTTTAATGGTATCACTTTTTAAATCATTAGCCCACTTAATTGTATCAACTGAAATATCAAATCTTTTAGCGATCGACTCCAAAGTATCGCCACCTCTTACCCTATAGTTTTCAATTTTATCTCGCGGCTTAACAGAAATCACTGTCCCCAAAGCGCTTTCGTAAGGGTTATAAGAAACCATTGACGCCTGATAATTACTCACCTTTTGTTCAAATGAGGAAAGAAAAGGATTATTTTCGGCAATAATTGGCCCACCAACAACAGCTGCCGCCACCAACATCAAAAATGAGGTGTTTAAGAATGAGGAAGAATATTTCCCTCGTTTAACAAGAAGGAGGGCAACGATTAAATCTTTTACCTTTTCAAAATGGCGCCCAAAAAAAATAAGCCGCGAGACAAAATATTCTTTTCCAAAGGTTAAAAACAACCGCCAATCTTGCATAAAGGGGTAAGATATATTTTACCATAAAATCCAGCCGACAACCAGCAGGGAAAAATTACCGTTTTGGCTCGATCGTGTCAAAAACGGTAAAAAATTTTTTATCTTCCCATCGCCGCCGCAATCCTTTCAATCGCCACCTCAAAAGCTGCTTGTTTTAAAGGGATTTTTTTATCAACTGATTTCTTCCAAATTACCTCAAACGCTTTTCCCATCATAACTTTTAGCTTGTCATTAACTTCTTTTTCTGACCAATAATATCCAGTTTTATTTTGCACCCATTCAAGATAAGAGACAATCACCCCACCAGAGTTGGCCAAAACATCAGGAACAATGATGACGCCTTTTTTCGTCAAATACTCATACGCCTCCTCCGTCACCGGCCCATTGGCCATTTCAACGATAATTTTCGCCCGTATTTTTTTCATATTTTTTTCATTAATAACGTTCTCCAAGGCCGCCGGCACGAGAATGTCAACTGGCAACTCAAGAAGCTCTTCGTTGGTAATCGTTTGACCGCCCTTTAAATCACAAACTCCACCAGCACAATAACAACCGGCCAAACTCCCCTTCTCTTTTTTACACTCCATTACTAAAGGAATATCTAAGGGAAGCAGTTGATTCGGAGCGAATGCTGACGAGCCAAAATTTTCCGAGACTGGATGTTTGAGCGCCCTCCGAATCGGAGGGGACGAGTTCAGTTGAGGTAAAATTTTTGGCGAGCCAGCTTTAATAATCGCTCCTTTACTATCGGAAACCGCCACCACTTTAAACCCTTCCTCGGCAGCAATTTTGGCAAAATGATAACCAACGTTGCCAAAACCCTGAACCGCTATTGTCAAGTTATTGTAAGGCGAAGGCACCTGTTTTTGAGTCAATGACTTGGGGGACCGTAAAGTCGACTCAAAAATACGGTGCCCAACCTTGTCAAGTAATGCCTGCAAGACAAAAAGTCCTCCTCGCCCAGTAGCCTCGGTTCTCCCTAGACTCCCACCCACTGCCACTGGTTTTCCCGTAAATGTCGCCGGTGACTTCCTTCCTTTTATTTTTTGGTATTCATCAATCATCCAGGCGATAATCTGAGGGTTGGTGTTAACATCAGGAGCCGGGACATCAATGTCCTCTCCGATAAAATGTGCAATTTTTTTCACATACTCCCGGGAAAGCCTTTCCAACTCCCCCTGCGATAAAGTTTTTGGATCAACCGCCACTGCCCCTTTTCCCCCACCATAAGGTAATCCGGCAACAGCGCATTTTATTGTCATCAAGGTTGCCAGAGCCTGAACTTCCTCACGGCTGGTTGCAGGATGAAAACGGATTCCGCCTTTGTAAGGACCCAAAGCGCTATTGTGCTGAATCCGCCAACCTTTAAAAAGTTTTTTTACGCCACTATCCAAAACTACCGGAAAATTAAACTCATGAATATATTCCGGCTCAACCAACATCTTAATTTGTTCTTTAGTTAACCCTAATCTCGTGGCAGTTTTTTTAATTAATGCTTGGGCTGATTCAAGCATTTTTTGACCAGAATTCATATTAGTATTAAGAATAAAGTAGTAAGAATTAAGATACTACTTTAAATTTTTAATTAAACTGTTAATCAATTTTGATATTTCAATTGAAAAATAAGCTAATTCTTCAAAGTGTTCTTTATTTATTAATTTTAAATCACGAGCAATAAAAATTAAATTTTGAACTTCCGTTAACGAACCTAAAGCAATGTAATAAAATTGGGCTTTATCTTTATTTGTTTTTCTAGAAAATCCCTCAGCAATATTTGATGAAATAGATATTGCCGCTCTTTTTAATTGAGAAGATAAACCATATAGCTCTTCTTTTGGAAATAAAGAAACTATCTGATATATTTTTATAACAAACTGATGTGCTTTTTGCCAAGCAATTAAATCTGTAAAAGCTTTTATTTTCATCCTTAATTCTTAATTCTTAATACTTTCTTCTTAATTCTTAATACTAAATACTTGCTTCTATATACTTCTCCACCTCAAGCGCCGCCGCCACTCCCATCCCAGCTGCCACTGCTGCCTGTCGATAGACAAAATCAACGCAATCCCCAGCGGCAAAAATACCCTCAACTGATGTGCTGTATTGATAATCTAAATTAAACATATCTTTTATCTTTTCCAATTTTGAATTTTCAATGGTTAGTTTCTCCACCAGTTGGCGGATGGGATTTTGGACTTTCAATTTAGCCAACTCTAAAGCAACTCTCTCTGAGGTAATTATATATCCTTTAGAATCCAACTCTACCTGCCCAACAAAAATATCAGTATCTGGCTTGTGACCAATAGCAACAAAAAGACCATCTACCTTCAGTAGACGGTCGGTTGAAATAGGTTGAAATCGGTTAGAATCGATTTTTTTCAATTTAACTGACTCCACCTTTGGTGGAGACTGATTATAACTGATTGTAACTGATTTTAACCGAACCCCCTCTACCCTTTTCTCACCTACTACCTCCTCAACAACCGTATTCCAAATAATTTCAATCTTTGGATGTTTCAAAACCCTCTCCTGCATTATTTTTGAAGCCCGAAACTTATCCCGGCGATGGATAATATAAACTTTTTTGGCAAACTTTGTCAAAGTCAAAGCCTCCTCCATTGCTGTGTCACCCCCGCCAACAACAGCAACTACTTTATCTTTAAAGAAAAAACCATCACAGGTGGCACATGCGGAAACCCCTTTTCCCCGAAGCCTCTTTTCTGACTCCAAACCAAGCCATAAAGCTTTAGCCCCGGTGGCAATGATAACTGATTTTGCTGAAAAGATATTTGATGTTGCCGAACCAGATAAATAAATCTTGAAAGGCTTTTTAGAAAAATCCACCTTAACCACATTTTCATCTAAAATCTTTGCCCCAAATTTTTTTGCTTGTTGGCGTATTTTTTCAATTAACTGGGCTCCTAAAATCGACTCAAATCCAGGATAATTTTCCACCTCGCTCGTTAGCATCAGCTGCCCGCCTGGAGGAGAGCCGGCAAAAACTAAAGGAGAAAGACCAGCGCGGGCGGTGTAGACAGCCGCTGCTAAACCTGCTGGTCCACCACCGATGATAACAACTTTTTCTGTCATAAGCTAAAAAAGTATCAAAATTTTATTCGCTTATTCGCTCTCTTATTTTTGTTTATTCGCGTTATAAATTAATCACTCTTTCCATCATTTTCCCCATCTCTTTTTCTTTTTCTTTAGGGACAAAGCGACAAACTTGAGAAACTAAAATCTCCTTGGTTAATCCATCAATTGCCTTTTTAACAGCCGATACCTGCTGCAATATCTCCAAACAATCTCGCTGACTTTTCACCATTTTTTCAATCCCTCGCAATTGACCAACTATTCGATTAATCCTTTTTGAAATCTCCATTGTTTCAATTTTAAGCATTTAACTACAATACTATATAGGAGTATAGAGTATATAAGTATTTTTGTCAAGAGGAATTTTATTAAATATCCAAAATAATATAACAACTAACAGTTGTTAGAAGAGATAACTGGCGTTATAAAAGAAGAAGAAAGAACTACTTTCCCAACTCCTCCAAAAACTCTTTGTTATTTTTTGTTTTAGAAAGTTTTTCAATGAGAGCAACCAATCCTTCCTCTCCCGGCCGAAGAGCTAGCATCCGGCGCAAAGTGGTCATCTTTTTCAAAGTTTCACTATCAACCAAAAGCTCCTCATGGCGTGTCCCTGATTTTTCAATATCAACTGCCGGATAAATTCTTTTGTCGGCATACTCCCGTTTTAGGTGAATCTCCATATTGCCTGTTCCTTTTAACTCCTCGTAAATCAAATCATCCATTCGACTTTCCGTCCCCCCCAAAGCCGTGCCAATAATCGTTAAGCTTCCGCCCTCCTCGCAATTGCGAGCGGCCCCTAAAAATTTTTTGGCTGGATATAAAGCCGCTGGGTCAAAACCGCCAGACAAACTGCGACCAGTGTTGCCCACGGATAAGTTTAACGCCCGAGCTAACCTGGTAATTGAATCCAAAAGAATAACCACACTTTTCCCCATCTCCACCAACCTCTTTGCCCGCTCCAAGGCTAAGGTGGCCACTTTTACCTGCTGGCGAGGGGACTCATCAAAATTTGAAGCCGCCACCTCGCCCTTGATAAATCGTTTAATTTCCGTTACCTCCTCGGGTCGCTCACCCACTAATATTGCCATCAGAAATACATCAGGATAATTAACAGCAATCGCCTGGGCAATGTCTTTTAAAAAAGTGGTTTTGCCGGCTTTTGGCTGGGAGACAATCAAAGCCCGCTGACCAAAACCAATTGGTGCGATTAAATCAATAATTCTGGTGGTTAAAATTTCTTTTTTTGTTTCAAGTTTAATCTGGCGGTTAGGATGAAGGGAGGTTAATTTTTCAAACTCGCTTCTTTTTCGACTTTCCTCCTCAGTTAACTTTTCTCCATTGATCTTTTGAATTAAAAGAAGCGAGTGAAATCGCTCACCTGGCTTTGGCGGCCGAGCTAAACCTTCAACTTCATCTCCGCGTCTTAACCAAAAACGCCGGATTTGGGAGGTGGAAACATAAATGTCGCGATCAGGTGATAAAACATAGTTTTGTCTTAAAAAACCATAGCCCCCATAGGTGATGTCTAAAATCCCTTTAGCCGGATAGCTTAATTTTAAATCCTCTTTTAATCTCTCCTCAGGCGCCAACTCCTCAGCTAGCGGAACAATTGGTTTCTCTTCTACTTTTTCAATCAAGGCAGAAACATCTAAAGGTTTATCTTGAGAGATTTCGGTTTTTTTGGAAGGCATAAAATGAATAATCAAATAATAAATTCAAATCAAATATCAAAATTACCCTCTAAAATGTAAAAATTTTGAATTTTGATATATTTATTTTGATTTTTGCATTTTGGGTTTTGATTTTAGCGATGCTTAAAAGAAAATAAAGGATCTAAAAATAAATCCGGTTTCTTGGCGTTTTCTTTAGTTTTCACTGATGAAGTTTTTTTAACAAGCGATCCTCCCAGATGAGGCTCTTTCGACTTTTTCCCTGCAGTGGCAATGGGGAGATGCCCCTTTTATCAAAGATGATAAAAGGAAGCCATCTCATTCCCTCCGAATCGGAGGGTTACCCTCAACTTTGATAGCGTAGAGAAAAAGCTTTCAAAGTTGCTCCTCTATCGGGAGGACCAAAACAAGTATACTAAAGACAGTTGTTGTTTGTCAATAGGAAAAAATGTTAAACTATTTTTATGAAAGCAAAATCCTATCTTTTAATATTTTCCCTCACCCTTATTCTCACCTTTATCCTCGGCGTCCGCTATGGCCAAAAGGTAGAACAAACTAACAAGGTAATCAATTATCTTTTATCAATCACCCCCACCACTCCCCCACCTACACCAACTCCTTTTAAATATGCCACCTCCGAAAGCAAAATCTGGAAAGTAAAATTCATTTATCCCTCTTTCCTTAAAATCAAAGAAGACCCAACCAGAGGGGCAGTTATTTTTGAACCGTAAACCAAACCCCTTACGGCTTTTTCCTTTTCACTATCTTTGTTTTATCAAAATCGCGATCAAAAGAGATTACTTCTTTTATGTTGTTTTTATGACAATAAACAGCATGATAAGCGTCAACAAAATCAATGTTTTCCTCTGTATATATTTTAAATATCTTCTCAAAATCCTCTTTATCTTCCAAAAAGATAAATGGTGAAGAAAGAATTTTAAGAATAATTTTGGCAATTTTCTTTCTGGAAAATAGGTTTCTCTCTAAAAAATAGACAACTTCGGCAAGAACCAAAGGGGTAATTCGCACCTCCTCTTCTCCTTTTTCCACCTTAGAGAAAAAGTTTCTGGCAGCAGGCGATTGTTTTTTATCATCAGCCAAAAGATAGCGAAGTAAAATATTAGTATCTAAAAATTTCATAAAGATTTAACAAATCCCTCTTTGGCTATTTCTTCTATTTTCTTAATGGAATATCTTTTTTTGCTTTTAAAAGCTCCATAGTATTTAAGGAGCGGGGGATAAGATTTTTTTGACAAAGGTTTAACGTCAGGCAATGGGACAATTTTTACTATTGGTTTTTTCATTTTTTCAACAATAATCTCTGCTCCCTGATAATAGACTAAATTAAGAATCTCGCCAAACTTATTTCTCGCCTCATAGGCTGAATAAACCTTTGTTTGCATAAAATTTCAATAAATTGTATAATTAAACAAATTGTATAAATTTATTTCTCAAATGTCAACAAGAAAATTAAAAATCGCCTATTTTGGCTCTCCTTCTTTCTCCGCTTACTTTTTGGAAAAACTTTTAACCGATAAAACTTTGCCAATTGAGGTAAAACTTGTTATCACCCAAGAAGATAAACCGGTAGGAAGAAAACAGATATTAACCCCATCGCCGGTAAAACAAATAGCAACCAAATATCAAATATCAAATATCAAATATCAAAAAGAAATTGAAAATTGGAAATTAGAAATTGGAAAATTAGATTTAGCCCTTGTTCTTGCTTTTGGCAAAATTATCCCAAAAGAACTTTTGCACCAGCCCAAATACGGCTTTTGGAATATCCACTATTCTCTTTTACCCAAATATCGCGGCCCCTCCCCCACTGCTTACGCTTTAATTGCCGGCGAGAAAAAAACCGGCGTCACCATTTTTCAAATGGATGAGGAAATTGACCACGGCCCAATTATTGCTCAA
>JBKBJJ010000035.1:0-7051 GCA_046293855.1 Microgenomates group bacterium
AGGGGGGTGTTAATAATTAAAAATTAATAAAAAAAATTTTAAACAGCAAGATAAGATAATTAAAAAAAGTATCGAGACATTGAAAAAGAACGGATTGCTGATTTTTCCTTCTGATACAGTTTATGGTCTGCTGGCTGATGCCACTTGCGAGAGGGCAGTGGAAAAGTTAATTGATTTTAAAAATAGACCGCCAGGAAAACCAATTTCTGTTTTTGTCTCTGATTTTTCTATGCTTAAAGATTATGTGGAAGTTGATGATAGACAGGAGAAAATTTTAAAAGAACTTCTGCCTGGACCCTTTACTGTAGTTTTAACGTCAAAACATAAAGTTTGTCAGCTTCTTGAATCGGAAAAAGGGACGCTGGGTGTGCGTCTTCCTGATTATTCATTAATTATTGAATTAGTGAAGATATTTGGTAAACCAATAACTGCTACCTCAGCCAACTTATCTGGAAGGCCGCCTCATTATCAGGTGGAGACACTTTTAAAACAACTGCCTCAATCAAAAAAGCAATTGATTGATTATATTGTTGATATCGGTAAACTACCGAGGAATAAACCGTCGACAATTATTGATTTAACTACCCCAACAATAAAAGTTATAAGACAGGGAGATATTGTTTTTAAAGATGAAAAAACCTATCTTTCAAGTTCTCCCCGGCAGACAGTAAAACTGGGGAGATATCTATTGCAAAGATTTTTAAAAGAAAAAGAAGAAAAACCATTGGTCTTTATCATTGAAGGAGAGTTGGGTGTTGGAAAAACGGTTTTAATTAAAGGGATGGCTGAGGTTTTAGGGATTAAAAATATTATTTCCCCCACTTTTGTTATTTATTATCAGTACGGAAATTTTTATCATTTTGATCTTTATCAAATAGAGGAGGGGGAGGAGTTTCGTTATTTAAAAATAGAAGATTTGCTAAAACCAGGAAATATTTTATGCATTGAATGGGGAGAAAAAGCGGGAGCAATTGCTGATATTTTAAAAAATAAGGCAAAAATTATTTTTATAAAAATAAGATACATTAACGAGAAAAAAAGAGAGATAGAAGTGAAAAGTTAAAAGGGAAAAGTTAAAAATCGCAAGGTTTAAAGCTAATCAACCCTTAGGGTTGATTTGAGGCTAAACCTTTATATTTTATGAAAATATTAGCCATTGATACTTCTTGTGATGAGACAGCGGCGGCAGTGACAGAGGGGCGCCGGGTCTTATCAAATGCCATTTATTCCCAAATTTTGCTTCATAAAAAATGGGGAGGGGTAGTGCCTTCGCTGGCAAAAAGGGCGCATGAGGAGAGGATTGATTTTGTGATTTACGAAGCTTTATTAAAACTTCGCAACTCGATGAAAATTTTTCCTCGAGTGAACTCGTCGCCGCCTGTAGGCGGCTCCTCAAACACCCACTCTCGTCAAAATTTTATCTCGTTGCTCGTTGAAGAAATTGATTATATTGCTGTAACTTATGGTCCTGGGTTAGCTGTTGCTTTGGAAGTGGGGATAAAAGAAGCCAAAGAGTTGGCAAAAAAATATCAAAAGAAACTAATTGCAATTAATCACATGGAGGGTCATATTTATTCATGTTTCGTCCAAAACAGAAAAGGAAATCCAAAAGTTGATTTTCAATTCCCCTATCTGGCTCTTTTGGTCTCGGGCGGTCATACAGAATTGGTGATATTTAAAGGTCACTTAAATTATGAAGTTATAGGTTGTACAATTGATGATGCAGCTGGGGAGGCTTTAGATAAGGCGGCTAAACTTTTAGGTTTAGGTTACCCGGGAGGGCCGGTGATTGAAAGGTTAGCCTCTCAAGTGGCCAACCAAGATTTCCATCATTTCCCCCGTCCGATGATAAAATCCAATGATTTAAATTTTTCCTTTTCTGGGTTAAAAACAGCTTTTTATTATTTTCTTAAGAAAAATGGTTATTTAAGTGAAGGTGGCGATCGCCAGCAAAAGTTAAATGTTAAAGAATTAGCCTCTTCCTTTCAGGCGGCAGTATTTGACAGCCTTATTTTAAAAACAGAAAAAGCAATCAAGCAAACAGGAATTAGAAATTTATTAATTGGTGGGGGAGTGATTGCCAATTTGTATCTTCGCCAAAGATTTCGTCAGTTAGCTAAAAAATATCATGGTTCTATTTTATTCCCTCCATTTAAATATTTAACTGGCGATAACGCGGCGATGATTGGGGTGGCAGCTTACTATAAAGCACAAAAAGGGATTTTTGTTGAGGATATTGAAAGTCTTGATCGAGTGCCAAGATTAAGCTTATAACCCTCTTGAAACTTTTTTTGAATTTGCTAAACTATTACTTACAAGGTAAAAGTATGTTAACTATCACCAATCAGTCAGATTACGGAATTATATTTATTTCCTATCTTATAGGGAAAAAAAGCTATATCCCTCTTTCTCAGATGGTGGAAGAGACAAAATTACCCGGACGATTTTTAGCCCGGATTGCAGCTAGTTTAGTAAAAAATAAAATTGTTGAAAGTCGGGAAGGTAAAATAGGCGGATATAAATTAACAAAAAAAATTGAAAAAATGACTCTTTATGATTATTTGAAAATTTTTGAAGGAGATTTAACTTTTATAAAATGTATGGATAAAAAATACAACTGCCCCTGGGAAAAACAATGTTACCATAAAAATTTTTTTCAACACAACCTTTATAAAATTATTGTTTCCTCTTTAAAACAATTTAAGCTGAAAGACCTTTTTATTAATTTAAAAGGATAATATGCTAACTTTAAAAAATCTCACTGTTAAAGTTCAAGAAAAAATTATTCTTCGCAACATTAATTTTACCTTTGAAAAAGGAAAAATTTATGCTTTAATGGGGCCAAATGGTTCAGGAAAATCAACTCTGGCATATGCGATTATGGGACACCCTCAATATCAGTTGGAAAAAGGAAAAATAGAAATTGGAGGTAAAGATATTAGCAATTTAACTGCAGATGAGCGGGCAAAACTTGGTTTATTTTTGTCGTTTCAAACTCCTTTATCACTTACCGGGGTAAATGTTTTCCAACTTTTAAGACTAGCTCTTTCAGGAAAAAAAGAGCCACTAGTAATTAAAAAAGAAATAGAAACTTATGCTAGACAGCTGAAGATTTCCTCTGAGCTTATAGAACGGTGGCTAAATGAGGGAGCCTCAGGAGGAGAGAAAAAGAAGCTTGAAGTGTTGCAGGCGGCGGTTCTTTCCCCAACCTTTTTAATTTTTGATGAAGTTGACACTGGGGTTGATGTTGATGCATTAAAAGTCATTGCTACCTTTATTAATCGTCACAAAGATGATAAAACATATCTTTTTATTACTCACTACAATCGAATTTTAAAATATGTTAAACCCGACTCCGTTTTAGTGATGATTGATGGTAAGCTGGTAAAAACAGGTGACTATAAATTAGCTTATCAAATTGAGAAAAAAGGTTATGAAAAATTATGTTTATAAAAGTGAGAAAGGATTAAGTGAGAAGGTGATAAATAATATTTCCTCCATCAAGAAAGAGCCCTTATGGATGAGGGAATTTAGGCTTAAGTCATATTCTATTTTCAAACAAAAACCAATGCCCACCTGGGGAGCAAATTTGTCGAGATTAAGTTTTGATGACATTTACTACTATATTAAACCAACTCAAAAACAAGCTTCTTCATGGGAAGATTTACCTCGGCAAATAAAAGAAACATATGAGAAAATTGGTATTCCCGAGGCGGAAAAAAAATTTTTAGCCGGAGTTTCAGCTCAATATGAGAGTGAAGTAGTTTATGAGAATATAAAAGCTGAACTGCAAAAGCAAGGAGTGATTTTTTGTGATATGGATACTGCCGTAAAAAAGTATGGGCAGTTAGTGAAAAAATATTTTGGGACTGTTGTCCCTCCCAATGATAATAAATTTGCTGCTTTAAATTCAGCAGTCTGGTCGGGCGGATCATTTGTTTTTGTCCCTGAGGGTGTTCATGTTAAGCTTCCTCTTCAGGCATATTTTAGGATAAACGCAGAGCAATTCGGTCAATTTGAAAGGACATTAATAATTGCGCAAGAGGGAAGTTTTGTCCATTATATTGAAGGCTGCACGGCGCCAATTTATTCAACTTCCTCATTGCATGCAGCAGTTGTTGAGATTATTGTCAAAAAAAAGGCTCGGGTAAGATACACAACAGTTCAAAACTGGAGTAAAAATGTCTATAATTTAGTTACCAAAAGAGCAAGAGTGGAAGAAGAGGCGGTGATGGAGTGGGTGGATGGAAATTTAGGAAGTGCAGTGACGATGAAATATCCCTCCTGTTTCTTAGTGGGCAAAAAAGCAAGAGGCGAGGTGTTATCGATTGCCTATGCCGGCGCTGGTCAACATCAAGATGCTGGAGCAAAAATGATTCACCTTGCTGCGGAAACTTCCTCCAGAATTGTATCAAAATCAATCTCCAAAGATGGAGGAAGAACTTCCTATCGTGGTTTAGTTCAGGTTATGCCGGGGGCAAAAAATTGCTCCGTTTATGTCAGCTGTGATGCCTTAATTATTGATGAGAAATCCCGCTCCGATACTTATCCTGTTATGAGAATAAAAGAACAAGAAGTTAATGTTCAACATGAGGCGACAGTTGAGAAATTAGGTGAGGAAAAATTATTTTACTTAACTTCACGTGGGATTAGAAAAGGGGAGGCGGAAGGGTTGCTGGTTAATGGATTTATTGAGCCGGTAGCCAAGGAAATACCTTTGGAATATGCAATAGAGTTAAATCGATTGATTAACTTGGAGATGTCAGGAAGTGTGGGATAAAAATTAAAAATTAAAAATTAAAAGTTAAAAGTTACAATTGAAAATTTTAAATTTTAAATTGTAATTTTGGATTTTTGATTTTGAACTTTTAATTTTTATTATGGCAGTTTTTATTAATCTTAATGCGCAAAAAAATTATCAACTTATTTTTAATAAGGCGGGCGATTATTTAGTATTTTTTTACAATCTTTCAGGTAAATTTTTATTTGAAATTAAATCACCCAATGTTACTTTAGATATTTATGGTTTATATATTGGTAAACAAAATGATCAATTTACTTTAAAAACAACTCAACATCATCAAGCCCCCTCCTCTTTTTCCAATATTCTTGTCAAAGGAGTTTTTTATGATTATTCTAAATTTCAATATGAAGGTTTAATTAGAATAGAAAAAAATGCTCAAAAAACTCATGCTTACCAAAAAAATCAAAACCTTTTACTCTCTCCTTATGGTTTTGTTGAATCAAAACCATACCTGGAAATTTTAGCCAACGATGTTTTTTGTACCCATGGATCAACAACAGGCCAACTTAATCAACACCAATTATTTTATCTTGTTGCTCGTGGATTGGATAAAAATAAGGCAAAGCTTCTGCTTATTCATGGATTTGTTAACGAGGTTTTTGATAGAATGAGAAAATCAATTGATTTTAATCTTTTTAAAAAAACTTTTCTTGAGGTGGAGGATTCATTAAATCTTAAGGTTTGAAGCTAAACAACCCTTAAGGTTGTTTTATATTTAAACCTTAATTTTTATATGTTGAACATCAATAAAATCAAAGAGGATTTTCCCATTTTCCAATTCCATCCTAACCTAACTTACCTTGATTCAGCGGCTATGTCGCTTAAACCACAATCAGTGATTGAGGCAGTTGATAAGTATTATTGCCAATATTCAGCCAATGTATTTCGGGGAATTTATAAACTCTCAGAGAAAGCAACAGAGGAATATGAAAAAGTAAGAGAGAAGGTAGCCCGATTTATCAATGCTTTTCAAGCAAAAGAAGTTATTTTTGTTCGCAATACCACCGAGGCAATTAATTTAATTGCTTATGCTTGGGGGCGAGTGAATATAAAAAAAGGTGATGAAATCGTAACAACAGTTATGGAGCACCATTCAAATTTTGTTCCTTGGCAGATATTAGCAGGGGAAGTTGGTGCTGTTTTTAAAGTTATTGATATTAATAATGAAGGATATCTTAATTTAGGCTTTGATAAATTAAAAATTAAAAATGAAAAATCAAAAATTACAATCAAAAATTTAAAATTGTTAGAAAATATTATTACCAAAAGAACAAAGGTTTTAGCCTTAACCTATGTCTCCAATGTTTTAGGGACAATCAACCCGGTTAAAGAAATTATCAAACTGGCTAAAAAAATTAATCCAAGGATTATCACTGTTGTTGATGCGGCTCAAGCTGTTCCCCATTTTAAAGTTGACGTTAAAGATTTAGACTGTGATTTTTTAGCTTTTTCCGGGCAAAAGATGTTAGGTCCAACCGGAGCGGGAGTTTTGTGGGGAAAACAAGAGTTTTTGTCCTCAATGTCGCCATTTTTATTTGGAGGAGAGATGATAAGAGAGGTTTATCTTGATAAAACAATTTTTGCTGATATTCCCCATAAATTTGAAGCGGGCACTCCTCATATTGCCGGTATTTTTGGATTGGGCGCGGCCGTTGATTATCTTAATAAAATAGGGATGGACCAACTCCATCAACATGAAAAAGAATTAACTGGTTATGCTTTTTCTCGTTTGAAAGAAATAAAAGACTTAAAAATTTACGGACCGTTGGATTTTAATTATCGTGGTGGCGTGATCGCTTTTAATGTAAAAGGAGTTCATCCTCATGATGTCGCCGCGATTTTGGATGAGGAGAATATTTGTGTTCGCTCTGGTCATCATTGCGCCATGCCTCTTCATACTAGATTAAAAATAAATGCCTCGGTTAGGGCGAGTTTTTATCTTTACAACAGTAAAGAAGATGTTAATAAATTAATAAATGGAATATTGAAAGTAAAGAAATTATTTAAATAATGTCTTTATATCAGGAAATCATTCTTGAACATTATCGCCATCCTAAAAACTACGGGCAGATTAAAAATCCCAGCAAAAAAATAAAAATTACCAATCCTTTATGTGGTGATGAGATTGAGATGATGATTAAATTAAAAGGCGATAAGATAGGGGAGATAAAATTTCAAGGTCAAGGTTGCGCCATTTCCCAAGCGGCCGCCTCAATGCTTACTGAGTACTGCTTGGGCAAAACCAAG
>JBKBJJ010000036.1:0-7039 GCA_046293855.1 Microgenomates group bacterium
TTGGAGAGACAGTAATTGTTGGTAATGATGGCGATGTCTGATTGGAAGTTTGAATCTTTTTTTGAATTAAAATAAAAAGCATTACTGCCAAAACTGCCATCGTCACTGTTACTATTGCCAGCAAAATAGTATTAAGGCGGTCGTTTCCTCCTTTTAATTTTTCAATATCAATTGGAGTAAAGTTATTTTCCATTTTAATTTTAAGCGGTGGCAAAATTTATATTTTTAATATTTATGTTTTGACTCTTTGAATTTTTTACATCAGTAACTGGCAAGTTAGCCTCTGATTTCGGATTTTGTTCTTCGGATTTTTCTTTTTCTTTATCTTCCATCACTTCCTCAACTTTATTTGAAGCACATTTCGGACAAATGGTAGTGGCATTTTCAACTGTCTCTGTTTGAAAACGATGGGCGCAAGACTGGCATAAGAAACTTTTAATTTTTTCCTTTTTAATCTTTGATGCGTCAACCAACTCAACTTTTTCCACATTAAAAACAAAATTTTCTCCATCAAAATCAACTAAAATTTGGTCACCCGGCTTTACTTTTCCCTCAATTATCATTGTCGATATTGGATTTTCAATTAACTTTTGAATAGCTCGCCGAAGCGGTCTGGCACCATAAATTGGATCAAAGCCAGCCCGAACAATCTCTTTAACCGCTGCCTGCGTATACAAAAAGCCAATCTCTTGATCCTCAAGAAGTTTTCCCACTCCTTTAAGTTGAAGCTTAACAATCGCCATCATATGGACAAACTTTAACGGTTCAAAAATCACCACTTCATCAAATCGATTTAAAAGCTCCGGCCGGAAAAATTTGCGAAGCTCCCCCATTACCTTTTCTTTTACTAGTTCATATCGTTTTTTATCAATTTCGCTCTCCACTTTATTTTTTTCCTCAATTTCTTTTTCCAAAGGAAACTCATCTCCAAAATATTCTTTAAGAGTTTTAACTTGCCAATTATTTCCACCTACTTTTTTTATCCAAATATTATCACCAACTATTATCAACTCCTCACCCATTGGCGAAAAAAGATGAATATCCCAATAAGTTACAGGAAAATTCCCTTTTTCAACTGTCTGATTAATAAAGTAATCTTTTAAATACCCCGTCTCCCAATTTTTTGATTCTCCTTTTCGTCGCCAAAATCTATCTTTATAGGAGACAATTTCAATTTCATCAGGTGAAATCGCATGAGTTTTTAGTTTTACCGTCGGTAGTTGCTCTTCCGGTGTATCAGGTAAAGCGTTTATCACGAGATGATCTTTGAAATAATCAATTAAAGTAGTTTTTTTCCAAATCTTGGCGGTGGTTGATGTTCGATAAAAAACCTCCTCTCCTTTGGTAATTATCTCCACCCCTTTTGGAGAAATAACATGAGTATCAAAACCAAAAGTGGGAAATTCTCCTTTTGTTTTTTCTCCATTTTGTTTCTCCTCTTCCACCTTTTGTCCGGCAAAATAATCAAGAAGTGTTCCTTCTTCCCAATTGTTAACTGCTTCGTTGGATTTATCCGGAACATCGGCTTTTTGATCTTTTCTGATGTTTGCTGATATCTGCTGATTTATCTGAATCATTCTCTCAAAATATTTATTGCCAATTGTTAATATTTCTCTTCCTTTGGGAGAAAAAGTATAGGTGGAAATTGTTGGCGGTTCCTCCACCTCAGTTTTGCCACTTTTTAAAAGTTCATCTTGAATAATTGAGGTGCCGATGTTTGAAGTACAGATAACAACCGTATTTTTAAATGAGATCGTATGTCCTTTATTATCAGTTAATCGCCCATCATCTAAAATCTGAAGAAGGATATTAAAAATATCTGGATGAGCTTTTTCCACCTCATCAAAAAGAACAACGCTGTATGGACGACGACGAACTGCCTCAGTTAACTTTCCTCCCTCCTCATAACCAACATACCCAGGCGGGGCGCCTAAAAGTTTTGCTACTTCGTGCTTCTCCATGTATTCGGTCATATCAAAACGAATCATCGCCTCCTCTTGCCCAAACAAAACATCAGCTAAAGTTTTTGCCAGTTCTGTTTTTCCCACACCGGTTGGTCCCAAAAAAACAAAACTGCCAATCGGCCGCTGGGTCGATTTCAAACCAGCTCGGCCGCGACGAACTGCCTGGGCAACGGCGGTAACGGCAACATCTTGATTGATTAATCTCTCATGCATAATTTTTTCTAAGGAAGCCAAACGCTCCATTTCTGAGGAAGTAATTTTGGCAACAGGAATACCGGTCCAACGGGAAACAATATCTTTGATAATCTCCATCGTGACACTGGTTGTTGTCTGACCTTTTTTCAGCTCATATTCCTCTTTTTTTTCTTTCAAATTAGCCTCAATATCATCGATTTTTGAACGAAGGATACGAGCTTTAACTTTATCTCCCCTTTTTTGCGCCTCGATTAACTCTTGCGATAACTCTTTTATCCGCTCCTGTAAAGACTTAATCTCCTCCGGCAAAGATATCAAAGGTAAACGGACAGCTGAGGCTGCCTCATCAATTAAGTCAACTGCCTTATCCGGTAAAAATCGATCTCCCACATAGCGTTTTGACAGCTTCACCGCCGCCTCAATTGCCTCCTGAGGTATTTTTACCCGATGAAAAGCTTCATATTTATCTTTAATAGCAGCAAGCATTTTTATCGCCTGCTCCTCCGTTGGCTCAGGGACTAAAACCGGCTGAAAACGCCGTTCCAAGGCTGGGTCTTTTTCGATATATTTTCGATATTCAGTTAGAGTGGTAGCACCAATCATTTGTAACTCTCCCCGGGCTAAAGCTGGTTTTAAAAAGTTGGAAGCATCAAGCGACCCTTCTCCTGAAGCACCAGCACCAACGATATTGTGAATTTCATCAACAAAAAGGATGATTTGGCCCGATGAAGCTTTTATTTGCTCAATTATATCTTTCATTCGCTCCTCAAATTCTCCCCGATGAGAGGCGCCAGCAATAACGCTCATTAAATCCAACTGAAGAATTTTTTTATTAAGCAAAGGTTCGGGAACCTCCTTGGCGACAATTTTTTGTGCTAATCCTTCAACGATGGCAGTTTTCCCCACTCCCGCCTCACCAACTAATGCTGGGTTGTTTTTTGTTCGTCGAGATAAAATATGAATAACTCTCTCAACTACATCGGAGCGCTCCACTACAGGGTCCAAAAGCCCCTGAGCTGCCTTGGCGGTTAAATCAATAGTAAATTGTTCTAAGGTGTTTTTCTTTTTTTCCGCCTCTTTCTCTTGCCCCTCCAAACCTTCTTTTTTCCCGATAATTTTCTTGTTCAAGTCTTCTTTCTTTAACCCCAATTTAGCCAATATCCGCGCCCCCACTCCCTCCCCTTCCTCATATAAAGCCAATAGAAGATGCTCGGGGGAGATAAACTCAAAACCCAGTTTTCGGGCAACAACTAAAGAGTTATAAACAATTCTTTTTGCCCGCGGAGATAATTGGGGAATTTTTTCCACTGTTCCTCTTTTGTAAATTTTAACTAACTCCTCCTCAACCAATTGCGGTTGAATTTTAAGCTCAATTAAAAAATTGTAAATTTCCGAGTCAGAAAGAAGACCGTGAAGTAAATGTTCACTATCAATATATTCATTTTTCAACTCCCTCGCTTTATTTTGGGCTGAAAGGAATACTCGGTTGGATCGTTGGGTTAAATGAGTCATAAGATCCAGCTCTTCCCGTTTTTTCTCTTCAGCTGATTGGGGAGGTTTTGCTGTCAATGAGGGGGGACTAGGTTGTTTTGAGGAAGCAGGAGACTGAATGTTAGAAGATAAAGTTTTTATATTTGAATTTTGATCATTTAGATTGATTTGGTCTTGGGAGTTTGGGATTTGAGATTTATTAGTCGGTGGCCTCCCTATCCCCGAATACGGCTGTCCCCCAGATGGCGGTTGTCCAATCCCTGAATAAGGTTGCCCTCCTGAAGGAGGCGCGCCAATACCCGAATAAACCACAGGACCGGTTGAAACTGCTTGTGAAGAAACAGTTGTTTGACTGCCTACCTGTTTATCTGTTGAAATTCCTTGAGGCTTTTTTATAAAATCAAAAAAGCTAGTCATATTTTTATTATTAACAGTTTTTTTGATAAAGTCAAATATTTATTTAAATGGAAAATTCGTTTAAGAAAGAATTTTTTGTCGTTATTTTGGGAATTTTAATTTTTATTCTTTTTTTATTAATATTAACAACCAAACTTTTATCTTTCAAAAAAAACAAAGACTCACAAAAAAATCTTACACCTATCCCAACCTCATTTTTTTATCTACCTAATAACAAGTTTAACAAAAAAGACCAAAATCAAAAACCCACTCCCACTTTAACAATTCCTGTTCAGTCTACTGGTGTTAAAGAGGAGGAAATACCAAAAGATGTTGTTGATGATGCTAACCAATCTTTTAATCTTAGAAATAGACTTCCATTGGAAAATGAATATTTTCAAATTAATTATGACTATAAAAAAGATAATTTTGTTGTCTTTTTAAAAAATAACACTTCTGAGGTTTTTTTCTTTCAATGGTTGGAAAAAAATTATCCGGGGATAAAAAGGGAAAGATTTAAATTTAGCAGTAAACCTTTTGAAAATATTTCGCCAACTTTTTTTTTAACTCCAACTAAAATTATTTTGGAAAATGAATCAAATACACAATTTAAACTTTTAGTTGATCTTTTAAAAATTATATTTAGCCAAAATCCTCAAACCAGTTCGCCAAGTTTTACTCCTTCTGGAGTTAACATTCCTTCTCAATCTCTCTCTCGTCCATTTGATCTCAATATAACTCCCCCTCAAACAATAAACAATTACATTTATTTTAGTCAAAGCTGTTATGGAATAAATTCTCAATACTGTCAACTACCTCTGCCAGGAGGCTGTACTCTTTCACAAGCTGGATGTGGGCCAACTACAATAACGATGATTATCGCTAATCTTACCAATTATAAAAATATTACCCCGGCAGAAATCGTTAAGCAATATACTCCTGGGGAATTAGGCTGCAGAGGCTCAGGGTATACAAAAGCAAAACAAATTTTAGAAAAATATGGCTTAAGAACAGGTAGTTTAATCTTTTCTTATCCCTACCGTCAAGGAAAAACAGTTGAACACGTTATCAATCAACTTAAAAATTATCAAAAATCAGGGGCAACCTTTTTTACTTTAGCTGCTTTTAAACAACGCAATGGTAATTACATCGGACATTATTTTTGGATAATAAATATTGATGATAAAAATAATATCTGGACCCTTGATCCTTATTATGGTAGAAACAGCATTCCCTACAATCAAAACACACGTTATCCAGATCCTTTGTATGAATTGTCTTTTCCCGTTTATAAAGACTAATTTATAAAGACTAAATATATCATGTTGCAATTATTTAAAAATAAATTATAAAATTAAACTAATGTTAAACTTGTATCTTTTTGGATTAAAAAAAATCCTCACTATTGCCAAAAAAGTTTTTCTTGTCGTTGTCGTTTATTTTGTCATTATTTCCCTTTTTGCTTACTTTATCAACACAGATAAACCAAAGCTTGGCAATGATCCAATCAAAAAAAATCGCGCCGAAATTTACCAGATTATCAACGATAAAAAATTAAACAGCACCAATGAAGGAAAAATAGCAATTACCATTTACCGGGCAATGCTTTGTGGGATGATTGGCGAAGCTTGTACTGATAATCCTGACGACGGTGACAAAAACTTTAGCAAAAGTGTCTTCGGTTTCGTAAGCAACCTAATTATCCTCCCCTACGCTAACCCTCCTGCCTCCGGTGTTTATTGGGTTTACAATGGATTACAAAATGCCGGCTTTATCCCTAAAACCTATGCCGCTGAGGGAATTGGTTTTGCCGCTTTAAAACCTTTTATGGGGATTTGGAAAGTTTTTCGCGATATCTCTTATATGCTTTTAGTTTTAGTTTTAATTGCTATTGGTTTTATGATTATGTTTCGGGCAAAACTTAATCCACAAACCGTAATCTCCGTTGAAAACGCTTTGCCTAAAATAGTGATAGCCTTACTTCTGATTACTTTTTCGTTTCCCATTGCCGGGTTTTTAATTGATTTGATGTATGTTATTATTCTAATTGCTATTTCCATTTTAAGCTCAACTAATATCGGTCAACTTACTCCTGCAAATAAAGGTGAACTTTTTCAAAATTATACTATCAACGGATTTAATAAACTATTGCCCCTTGGCTTTTCTTTATTTGATACCTCAATCGGAGGCGGATTATTGGATATTTTAGGAAATGAGGTAAAAGCATATTTATATACCGGAGTAGGAAGTATTCTCACTTACCTTATTAGTAGCTGGCTTGTCCAACATCCACCAGTATCACTAGTTCCCAAAATTTTAGGTTTGGAAAATGCTCAAGGAGGAATTGCTACTGTAGTTGTGGGTGTAGGAAAAATATTTGTTGGATTTTTAGAGTTTTTGCTTTTAGTATTCATTTTTGCTTTCCTTTCCCAATTTGCTCTTCCATTTGTTGTAACTTTACTTGTTTCTTTAACGATTGCCTTCCTAATGTTTCGCATTTTTTTTCTTCTTTTAGCTACTTATCTTCGGATTGTTTTTTATATTATTATTTCCCCTCTCCTTCTTCTTTTGGAGGCAGTTCCGGGAAAAAATAGTTTCTCCACATGGTTTAAAAATTTATTTGCTGATATTTTAACCTTTCCTTTAGTTATTATCATTCTTCTAATCGGTCATGCTGTAATTAACCAATCAACTTCTCAAGGTGTTTGGACGCCACCATTTTTATACTCAATCCAACCGACCATTTTTCCTGTTTTGATTGGTTTGGGTTTATTTTTGATCACTCCTGAGTTAATAAAAGCATTCAAAGAATCTCTCGGCGCTAAAGGAATTGGAGTGGAAATCGGTCTTGGCACCTTCTTTGGTGGTGTTGGTGCAGCCTGGGCTGGAACTCAAACCGGTATGGGAATGCTCACCTCTTTAAGCCAGCTGCCTTTTATTGGCCATCAAATTAGACGACATCCTTTAGGTCAAAAAATATTTGGCCCGCTAAC
>JBKBJJ010000037.1:0-7017 GCA_046293855.1 Microgenomates group bacterium
GGTTTTTTTAATATTTTTTGGTTGAAAATTAAGGAGGAATTTCATGGTTAAGTTAAGCTTTACTTTTACACTCCGGGAGTGTGGATAGCCTTACACTCCGGGAGTGTGGATTTGATTTTTAAAACTGACAATGTTTGTATGGACACAGTTCTTTTTGACAACAGACAGGTTGGTTTCCCAAAAGCTTAATTATTCGCCAAAGGTTGCGCAGAAGAGAGCTTTTAAGGTAGAGAAAATCAGCCGGTTTTAAAATTTTTTTTAAAATTTCAGCCGCCGCAAAAACATCTTCGGCATAAAAAATTTTCTCTTTGGAAAAACCTAATCTTATCGCCTCCTCAACCGTAAATTTTCGCCACTCCCCTACCCCAATTACAAAATCAGGAGGATATTCAAACAAAGTTTGACCAGTTTTTTTATGCTCTCCGATTGGGTCATAAAGCTCGCCCATTACTCCCAACACGGCAATTTTTCTCCCTTTTTTATAATTAATCTGGGCAAAAGTTTTTAGTCCTTCATCAGTTGATTTAGGATTGGCGCGAAGACAGTCGTTTAAAAGCAAAGTTTTTAATGGTCCTTTTTCAATATTCATCCGTCCCCGCAACGGTTTTAATGTTTTTAAAGTTTTTTTTATCAGTAGATAACATTTTTTAGGGTCATTTAATACGTTAAGTAAACAGGCAAAAATAGCACAAAGATTGTAACCGTATTGTTTACCGATCAATTTTGTTGTTAGCGGGTAGTTTTTATTTTTGTACTTCAAGATAAAAGTGGTGCCTTTAATGGTTAATTTAGCTTTGTCTGGATTAAAATAGACTTGGCAGTTTTTTTTATCAGTGCCAAAAAAAACCACTTTGGCTTTAGTAAATGATGCCATTTTTTTGACATTTTCATCATCAAAGTTAAGAATGGCCACTCCCCCATTTTTTTTCTCAGGAAGATGTTCAACCAGCTTTCTTTTTTCTTTAATTAAATTTTCCAGCGAGCCTAGATGTTCTTTATCAGTATGAACCGGGGAAATGCCGGTGATGATGCCAATTTTTGGTTTAGCAATCTCTAAGTGATAATCCATCTCATTTAGATGATCAATGCCCAGCTCCCAAACAACAAATTTTGTCCAGGGTTTAACTTTCAAGGCAGTGATGGGAACGTTAAAATTAGTGTCTAAGTTGATATCAGTGACAACTGTTGGGCCGATTTGGGATAAAACTTTAAAAAGAATCTGGGTGGTGGTGGTTTTTCCAAAGCTGCCGGTAATTCCAATCCGAAGAGGTTGCCAAAGACTTAACCATTTTTTTGCCAAAAATCTTCGAGCTTGGTGAAAATATTTTTTTATCCCTTTGGGTTGGTATATCATCGTTAAGATTTTACCACAACCACTTTCTTCCTCAGTTAATTTTTAAAAGAAGATACATTATCAAAAGTCCAAAAAGAAAACTTAAAATTTGCTTTGCTCCTTTTTTAAATTCAACTTCTTTGTGAAGTTCTGGGATTAAGTCAGAGCCGGCAATATATATAAAATTTCCTGCGGCAAAAGGAACAAGATATAAAGTTATGTTTTCAATCTTGTTGTGTAAAAATAATCCAAAAATTGCCCCTATTATTGCCGATAAGGCGGTGAGAAAGTTTAAAAATAGAGCTTTTTTGACGGAAAAACCGCCATGAAGCAAAACGCCAAAATCACCAAACTCCTGAGGAATTTCATGAAAAATTACTGCCAGAGTGGTGGCCAGTCCAGCAGGGATACCCAAAAGAAAAGAGACAGCAATGGTTAACCCGTCTAAAAAATTGTGAAAAAAATCTCCCCAAAGGTTCATATAAGCAAAACGATGAATATGATTTTTGGTAATTGGCAGATGGCAATGACGCCAACAAATAATTTTTTCTAAGAGAAATGAAAAAAAGACACCTGATAATATTGATAAAGAAACTATTGTTGAAAATCCATAATCATTAATAATTTCTGGCAAAAGATGAAAAAAAACATCGCCAAATAAAGCCCCAGCAGAAAAGGAAACTAGATAAATAAGATAATTTTTTAATTTTTCTTTTTTAATAATTAAACTAAAAGCGCCAATAAAAGAGATTAAACTAACAATGATTACACTTATTAAGGAAAAATAAATTGGTTTTGTCATATAATTTAAATTATACCAACTAATTTATGGAAGAAAGAATAAAAAGTATTAATAAAAACTTAGTTAACAAGAAGGGAGAATATGTTTTATATTGGGCGCAAAGCGGTTTGCGAATTGATAATAACTACAGTTTAAATCTAGCCATAAATTATGCCAATAGATTTAATAAACCGCTTTTAGTTTTTTTTAATCTTAAAAAAATAAAACTAGCTAATATAAGACAGTATCAATTTTTAAAAGAAGGGCTTTTAGAGTTTAAAAGAAAAATTGAAGAACTTGGTGGAAATTTTTTGGTTGAGTTTTGTCAGACCCCTGAAAAAATTATCCAAAAAACAAAAGATGCTTGTCTTCTTGTTGGTGATTTTGGTTATTTAAGATTACAAAGATTATGGCTTGATCAAATAAGAAAAAAAATTGATACCCCATTTTTTGCTGTTGAAAATGAGGTTTTTTCCCCCTTAAAAATTATAAGCCAACAAAAAATTAATTTTGCTTTTCAAATAAGAAATAAGATTTTTAAAACTATTTCTTACTTTAATAAGGAAATTAAATTGATTGAAATTAAAAATAAAAACAAGATTGTTAACCAATCAGTTAATGAAATTCAAAAATTATTTAATAATCTAGATATTGATAAATCAGTTGCTCCGATTTCATTAATCGGTGGAGAAAGTCAAGCAGAAAAATTATTAAAAATTTTTATTGAAGAAAAACTACCTTTCTATAAAAATTTAAGAAGTGATCCAACTAAAGATTTTCAGTCTAGCCTATCAGCTTACCTTCATTTTGGTTTTATTTCACCAGTTAAAATTGTTAATGAAGTTTTGAAAAATTATTCATTAAAAGATGAAAATGTTGTGTCATTTTTTAATGAACTTTTAGTTTGGCGAGAGCTTTCAAGAAACTTTGTTTTTTTTGAAAAAAATTATAATAACTGGCAAGGTCTTCCTTTTTGGGCAAAAAAAACCTTAGATGAACACTTAAAAGATAAAAGAGAATATATCTATGATTTAAAAACTTTAGAAGAAGCAAAAACTCATGATTGTTATTGGAATGCCGCTCAAAAAGAAATGATAAAAACTGGGAAAATGCACAATTATATGAGAATGTATTGGGGCAAAAAATTAATTGAGTGGACCACAGATTGGAAAAAAGCTTACAAGTATCTGATTTATCTTAATGATAAGTATGAGCTTGATGGTCGAGATCCAAATGGTTATGCTGGAGTTGCCTGGTGTTTTGGTCAATTTGATCATCCTTGGCAAGAAAGAGAAATTTTTGGAAAAGTAAGATATATGAATGCGAAAGGGCTTGAGAGGAAGTTTAATATGAGAAATTATTTAAAAAAAATAGAATTATTAGATAAAAACTCAAAGAGAAAAATTGTTAAATAGAGAAAGTTAATTCCATACAAAAAATCCTCAATTGGAATTGATAAAATTTTTAAACCACTTTTAAATTGTTCATTATACAAAACCACTGGTCTTTTAGTTAAATAAAAATTAAAAATCAAAGTTAAAAGGTAAGTAATTAAAATAAAAATTAAAAAATTTAGTTTAAATACAAGATGAGTTTTAAAAAAAATGTCAAAAAACAAAATAAAAAAATAAAAAAAATTGACAAATTTTGGGTAAGGTTTTTTTGTTTTGAGAAATAAAAAATGATAAAAAATAAAGATTAGAATATGAAATGAGCCATAAAAATAATTTTTAATTGATAAATTTGAAATGTTTTTAAGATTTAACCATAGAGTAAGACAAGAAAAAGAGACTGTTAAAAAAAATAAAATTTCCTCTGTCGGTAAATTAAAAATTTTTATTCCTAAAATAAATCTTTTATTAAAACGCCACCATTTGTTGGCTACTTTATTGTCATGAATAATAAATATTAATGAAGAGATAAAAATTGAAAATAAAGCTTGAAAGTTTGTTGGATAGTTAATTTTGGGGTAAAAAAATGAGGCAAAAATTGGTAAGAAAAATATAATTAAATTAAAGACCAAATATTCAAGTTTCATTTTTTTCTGGAAATTAAATACTCTATAAATTCCAAGATTAAATTTTTGAATTTTTGAGGGTAATTGTTTTTTTTTAAATCAATAATTATTTCATTTCTATAATGGTTAATTATTTTATTAATTTTTCTTTTAGTTTTGGAGACTTCAAAAAAATCCCTTAATTTTTTAATCTCATTTTTATCAATATTTTTTTTACCAAATAAATTTTTTAGTTGATTATTTTTTAGTTCTTTTGTCAAGAAATATCGAATGAGAGTTTTTTTATTTTCTCTGATATCTGATCCTAAATCTTTACCGGTTTCATCCGATAAAAAGCCAATTAAATCATCGCTAATTTGAAAGATAATTCCCAGTTTTTCAAGAATTGATAAAAAATTTTTATTACCAAAATATTGGTGGTCTTTTATGAAAATGACAGTTAATATTGGTAAAGCAAAGGTATAGCGAGCGGTTTTATAAAGATAAATTTTTAAAATTTCATCAATTTTTGGCTCATTTTTAGTTTGCGAGAAAAAAACATCATCAATTTGGGCAAGGGCTACTTGGATATACTCTTTTATGATAAAAGAAAGCAGTTGACTTTTTTTATTTTTTTCTAGCTTAACTTTATTAAAAAAGTCAAAACCAATAAAAAAGCCGATATCGCCAATATTAATGGCAAAGTTTTTACCAACTAAGTCATCAGTTTTTATTTCTTTAAATTTTTCTTGATAATAAAAATGAATAGTTTTCCCCCCTCTTCTTGAAGTATCATTATCCATAATATCATCGTGAATAAGTAAACTTGAATGAATAATTTCAAAGAAGGCAGCTAAATAAAAAAGGTTTTTTTCTTTGATTTTTAAGTTAAGAATTTCATTGATTATGTAAACAAGACTGCCTCTTATTCCCTTGCCTTTTATAACTAATTTTTTTAACAAATCAATGATTTCTTTTTTTTCAGAAGAATAATCATAAAAAATACTGCTATAATTATTTAATTCTAAATTTATTTTGGGAAGAAAGAGATTGCGATAAAAGTTAATTTTTTTTATTAAATCCATAAATTAAAATAAATCTCTTGATTAAAATTTTAATAATATTAAAAATATTTGGTTTCAATTTTTCTTTTTCAAATATAAGCTTTGGTTTTTTTAAAATTTTTTTTGCAATATTAAGATATAAATCGGATGCTACAGAGACAGGAAAAAGATTTTGATTGGAGAAGGATTTAAATTCCTTTTTTGCTTCCCTGTAAAGCTTAAACGATTGATTTAGGTAATATGTAATAACTTTTTTAAGTTTTTGAAAATTTTCATTTTTTAAAAAATTTTTTTGGCTAAGGTTAAATTTTTTTAAAATCTCTTCAGAAAGGTAAACTTTTTTTCTTTGGTAGTCTTCAAAGATATCACGAATATTATTTATTATTTGTAGTGCCTGGCCAAGTTTTATCGCACCTTTGTAAGTTTTTTTTGGTAAATTTAAAATTTTTGCCATCATCAAACCGACTGTACCTGCTACTCCATAAGTAAAAAGATTAAATTCTTTTTCACTTTTGTATTTTTTAATTTTTAATTCTTTCTCTTGTGCCTTTATATAATCTTCTACTTCTTTGTGGAGATTATACTTTTTAACCAATTGGCCAAAATCATTTACAATTTTTATTTTTGATTTTTCATTTTTTTTTAAAACTTGATTAAGCTTTTTTTTATATAAATAAAAATTTTTCTTATTAGGTTTTTTTTCATCAACAAAATTATCAATAATTCTTACAAAAGAATAAAGAATAAAAATCTCATCTCTTATTTTTTTGGGGAAAAAAAGAGTTGAATAATAAAAAGTTTTAGTATTTTTTTTAGTTATTTCCTGATATATGTTTTTTTTCATAATTCTTGATGAGATTATAAACAATTTGCGAGGATATAAGAACCGGCGGCATTCCCACTCCCGGGTTAGTATGATGACCAACATAAAAGAGGTTTTTTATTTTTTTGGAAAAATTTTTTGGCCGAAAAATTGCTGTTTGAAATAATGTGTGAGCTAAGCCAAAAGCAGCTCCTTGGGTTGAGTTGTAATCATCTAAAAAGTTTTTGCTGTGAAAAATTTTCTTAACAATAATTTTTTCTTCTATATTTTTAATATTGTTAATTTGTGAAAATTTTTTAATTATTTTATTAGTGAATTCCACCTCTTTTTTTTTGTTGAAAAATAGGTTGGGAGCAGTTGGCACTAAAATCATAATGCTATGGCAATTTTTTGGCGCCATTGTAGAATCTGTTTTACTGGGTACATGATAGTAGAAAGAAGGGTTTTCAGGAATTTTTTTATATTGATAAACTTGATTAAAATGATCTTGCCAATTTTGTGTAAAGTAAAGGTTATGATGCTGGCTTTTTGAAAGAGTATCTTTTATTCCAAGATAAATTAAAAAGGCTGACGGGGAAAAAACTTTTTTTTCCCAATATTTTTTTGGGTAAGTTTGATGATTTTTTGGTAAAATTTTTGTTTCAAAAAAAGGATAATCAGCATTGACAATGACAATATCGCCATTATAAGCTTTATTTTTTGTATAAACTTTTTTCAATAAGCCGTTTTCTATTCGAACCCTTATTACTTCTTGGTTCGTCAAAATTTTTACACCGTATTTTTTAGCTAGTTTTGCCAGACTTTCAACGATTTTATAAATTCCACCCACTGGATAATATATTCCTAAATTTAAATCAGCATGGGCGACTAACTGATAAAAAGCTGGAGTATTGTAGGGCGATCCACCTAAAAAAACGGTAGTGTACTCTAAAATTTTCTGAAGTTTTTCATTTTTGAAGATATTTTTTATATAATCATGAAGACTTTGAAATAAATTAAATTTGATTAAGTTTTTAATTA
>JBKBJJ010000038.1:0-6843 GCA_046293855.1 Microgenomates group bacterium
CCGCTTTTACTAAACGAGAGCGTAGTTTCCTTCTAAATTCTTCATCTTTTATATTTTTGTAACTGAGACTCGTTAAATCGATAACCACTTCTATGGTATGTTTGTTAGTCTTAATTAAATTTATCTCATCATTAACTGATAACAATTTGCCATCGATGATAACATTTTGAAAGCCCTTACTTCTTAAATTATCCAATAAATCTTTAAATTCTCCCTTTTTTTGCCGGACTACCGGAGAAAGAATTTGAAATTGATGAGGTTTAATTTTGTCATCCTTAATCTTTTCCTGAATTAGTTTTAAGATTTTATCAACAATTTCATCCAAGGACAGTTTTTTTATTTCTCTGCCACATTGAGGGCAGTGGGGATGACCAATTCGAGCAAAAAGCAAACGCAAGTAATCATAAATTTCCGTGATTGTCCCAACAGTTGAACGAGGATTGCGCGAAGTTGATTTTTGATCAATGGAAATTGCTGGCGATAATCCCTCAATTAAATCAACATCAGGTTTGTCCATCACCCCTAAAAACTGACGTGCGTACGCTGAAAGCGACTCCACATAACGTCTTTGGCCTTCGGCATAGATAGTATCAAAAGCCAGCGATGATTTTCCTGAACCGGAAATACCCGTTATCACCACCCATTTATTTTTAGGGATATCAAGACTAATGTTTTTGAGATTGTGTTGGCGTGCTCCACGAATTTTAATAAAAGCTTCCATAATTTCCTAATTTCTTAATTTCTTAATTTCTTCTCTTATCTTTATTGCCATCTCAAAATTTAACTCTTGGGCTTGCCTTTTCATTTCCCGCTCAAGTTTTTTAATAAGCTTATTTTTATCATAGGGGGTAAGAGCATCAGGATTAATCTTTTGCTTATATTCTGTAAACCAAGCACCTCTTTTTTTAAAAAATAATATTTCCGGTAACTGCTCATCGATAATCCTTTTGCGGATTGGCTTAACGACAGTTTTGGGGGTTATCCCATGCTTTTTGTTGAATTCTAATTGATATGTACGCCTTCTTTCAATCTCCCCAATTGCCTCCTGGATGGAAAAAGTAACTTTATCTGCGTACAAAATTACTTCCCCCATGATATTTCTTGCTGCCCTACCCATTGTTTGAATAAGGGCAGTTTTGGAGCGAAGAAAACCTTCTTTATCAGCGTCAAGAATCGCCACAAGCGACACCTCAGGTAAATCAAGTCCCTCCCTAAGTAAATTAATACCGATAAGAACATCAAACTCACCCTTTCGCAATCGCTCTAAAACATCAGATCTTTCCAATGTTTCAATATCCGAATGAAGATATTCAGCCTGGATTCCTTTTTCCTTAAGAAAACATGTTAAATCCTCAGCAATTCTTTTTGTCAAAGTCGTCACCAATACTCTTTCTCTCCTTTTTACTCTTTTTTGAATCTCTTTTATTAAATCCTCTACTTCATTTTTGGCTGGTTTGAGAAAAATTTTTGGATCAGGAATGCCTGTTGGCCTGATCAATTGTTCAACCACCCCGCTGTGAGGAGGTCGAGCACCAGCTTCTTTTAGTTTTGCCACATCATTTTTTGCCACCTCAATTTCCCAACTGTCTGGGGTAGCAGACACATAAATAATTTTTTGCGGGATTGGATAGAATTCCTCAAATTTTAACGGACGATTATCAAAAGCCGCTTTTAATCGAAACCCGAACTCAACCAAAGTTTTTTTTCGTGAATAATCTCCATTATACATACCACGAAGCTGAGGAACAGTCATATGACTTTCATCGATAAAAAGAAGCCAGCGATCACCATAGGCGTTTCGGAAATAATCAAGAAGAGTAAAAGGTGGATCACCAGGTTTTCTGCCATCAAAATAGCGGGAATAATTTTCTATTCCATTAACATAGCCAACTTCTTTAATCATTTCCAAATCATAGTTAACGCGTCTGATTAATCTTTCTGCCTCGACAATTTTTCCTTGTTTTTTTAGCTCATTTGATTCATTAATTAAATCTTGACGAATGATTGGCTCCGCCTCGGCAAAAGTTTTTGTGTCGGTTACGTAATGCTTAGCCGGGTAAATAATAACTTTAGCTTCAAACCTTGATGGTTGAGTTGTATCTGAACCTTGTGTTTTTAGTAATTTTCCAGTTAAAGGATCAAATGTTGTTATTGTTTCAATATAATCATTTTTAAGATGAATTCTATATCCATAATCCTCATAAGCAGGATAAATATCAATGCAGTCGCCTCTAACTCTAAAAGTTCCTCTTTTAAACTCAAATTCACTTCGGTCATATTGGAGTTGAGCCAAGCGAAAAGTTATTTCCTCAATTGTTATTTTTTTGCCAACGGCAAGCTCTAAGACAAACTTTCCGTATTCAATCGGTGAACCAATATTGTAAATACAAGAAACTGAGGCAACAACAATGGTATCGGCTCTTGTTAAAATATTGGCAGTTGACTGTAGGCGCAACTTATCAATTAGCTCATTTATCTGTGCTTCTTTTTCAATATAGGTATCTGTTTGAGGAATGTAGGCTTCTGGTTGGTAATAATCGTAGTAGGAGACAAAATAAGATACAGCATTTTCCGGAAAAAAATCCCGCATTTCCTGATAAAGCTGTCCTGCTAAAGTTTTGTTGTGAGATATTATCAAAGCGGGCATCTGCAGTCGCTCAATTATATTGGCCATGGTAAAGGTTTTGCCTGAGCCAGTCACCCCTAAAAGCACTTGATTTTTTAACCCCAAAGTAACACCGCTAACCAATTTTTCAATCGCCTGCGGTTGATCACCAGTTGGCTTAAATGAGGAAGTTAATTTAAACATAGCAAACTTATAATTTTATCAATTTTTGTCTCAAATGTATATTAGTTATGAAAGAAAGTTATGTTTATATTTAAGATAGGTGTTAGACGTTTGATGTTAGAAGATAGAAGTTAGTAAGTGACCCCACGGGGATTCGAACCCCGGTTGATAGGCTGAAAACCTATTGTCCTTGACCACTAGACGATGGGGCCAAAAATTTTATTTTACCCTATTTAAATTTTTTCTTCAACTCCTCCAAAATCTCTTTTGCTAAATCCCTTCCTCCCAATCCAAAAGCCAATCCCCCTGCCAAGGCCAACATCGCTACAATCCCGGTAAACAGGATTCGAATAAGATCCTGAGCCACTCCTAGTTGATTTAAAACAATAAGGGCAGTAAAAAATAAGACAGTTGACTTTGCCGCAACCGCCATCGCTGCCGCTGAAGTGGCGCCGGTTGTGGTAATACTGTGTTTAACTAAATCAGCAACCAGATTGGCAACAACGATGCCAACAAATCCAATAATCACAGCCACTAACACATTAGGTAAATAAAACAAAAACTGGTTTAAAACCACCGTCGCCTTTGATAACCCCCAAATCTCAAGAGTGGGAACTAAAAAAAGAATGACAATAGTCCATTTAGCTATTTCGGCAATTATTTCTTCCCATAATTTTACTTGGTTGCGAGCCAAAAGCCTAGCCTTTTGCAAAAGAGTATCGACTCTTAAAAAGATAAGCAGAGTAATAATCAGTTTCCTTATTATTCCAGCAACGATAAAGCCGGCTATTAATATCAGTAACCCGCCAAAAAAATCTGGGAGAAAGTTGACCAACCTTACCCAAAACCTAGTTATAACTGAATTAATTAATTCGATCATCTTTATCACCCCCTTTCTTTAAAAAGGAAGTACGATATTATAAAAGTCTATTTTTGTATTAATTTTACTTGAAAATTAACTATCAATGTTCTCAAAAAACTTTAGCTCTTTTACCTTTAAACCTTTATCTAAAACAATTGAGACAACATCTAAAGAGAGCTTATAATTTTTTAAATTATTTTTCAAGAGGTAATAATCTATTGCCCTTCGCAATGATTTTATTTTATAAAAAGTTAAAGCTTCATATGGCTTTCCCTTATTTTCTCCAACTCGCGTTTTTACCTCAATAAAGGAAATTTTGTTGCCGTCTTTTTTAGCAATAATATCGATTTCTCCCCAATGAGAAGTTACATGTCGGTCAATAATTTTAAATCCCTTTTTTGTCAAAAATGAAGTGGCAATCTCCTCACCGATTTTGCCGATATTTTTATTACCAAATTTCATGAATAAAGTCGGCGCCTGACTTCTGTTTCTGGCAGATGACGAATAAAGAGTGCTTTTGCTTTTGAATAATGGCTTTTTTTAATTAATTTAATATCGGACAAATATGGAGATTTTAAAGGAATAATACGCTCAACTCCAATTCCTGAACGGGAGATTTTTCTTACAGTAATCATCCGATTATCATCACTATCACCTCTTGTTTTTATTAGAATACCTTTGAAAATTTGCGTTCGAACTTTATCGCCTTCTTTAATCTGATAGTGAAGACTGAGGGTATCGCCAATTGAAAAAATTTTATCTTTATATATAAATGAATTTGCCACAATAAAATTTCTAATTTCTAATTTCTATCTTTATTTTAACATCTCCTTTTAACTTTAGCAAGCTTTAAGAAACTCAATAAACACAGGGTTTGGTTTTAGAGGCCGGCTTTTGTACTCAGGATGACCCTGGGTTCCAAAATAAAATGGATGAACAGATCTTGGTAATTCAATAATTTCTACTAAATTTTCCACTTTTGATCGACCACTAACAATCAATCCTTTTGCTTCAAGTTGAGGTACATACTTATTGTTTACCTCATAACGGTGACGATGACGTTCTGATATTTGGGCTTTTTTATAAATAGCGTGAGCAAGTGTTCCTTCAGTTAAAACTGCTTCCCATGCCCCCAATCTCATTGTTCCCCCATAAGCCCGTCGCTTCATATACTCCTCCTGAGCCGGCATCAAATGAATTACTGGATATTGAGTATCAGGTGCATTTTCGGTGGTGTTTGCTTGGGGCCAACCTAAAATATCGCGAGCAAAAGCAACAACGGCCAACTGCATTCCATAACATAATCCCAAATATGGAATCTTTTTTTCTCGAGCATAGGAGGCTCCCATAATCATCCCTTCAGCGCCCCGGCGACCCCAACCAATAGGGATAATGATACCATCGGGATTACCGATAATCTCAGCCCCTTCTTTTTCAATTTTTTCGGCATCAATCCAGTGAGTTTCCACACCAACTCCCAAATGCCAAGAGGCATGATCAATGGCATCAAACAAAGCCGCATAAGAATCACGAAGTTGATAATCACCAGTGCCAAAATATTTTCCAACGATGGCAATCTTTTTAATAATTTTTTTAGGTTTTTTAATCAAATTTACAAGTTCCAGCCAGTCTTTAAGATTGGCTTTTTTTGGTTTTAAATTAAGCTTTTTTAATATCTTAATTTCTAAATTTTGCTCTGATAAAACGAGGGGAATTTCATAAACACTGGGCAAATCGGGATTACTGATTATCATTTCCGGCTGAAGATTACAAAAAAGAGCAAAGCGGTCACGTCGCCTTTGGTCAAGATATCTCTCACTGCGAGCGATAATAATATCAGGTTGAATTCCCATGGAATTTAAAGTTTTCACTGATAGTTGTGTTGGCTTTGTTTTTGGTTCACCTAAATGTTTAGGAGTGGGGACATAACTAACATGAATATGGATAACATCACCAGGATGCTTTAATGTCAAAATTCGGGAGGCTTCATAGTAAAGGATATTTTGATATTCGCCAGCTGTCCCCCCTAATTCTATAATGATAATTTGAGCTTTTTTAGCTGAGGCCAAATGATGAATCCTTCTTATTATCTCATCGGTGATATGAGGAATTGCCTCAACATCTTCTCCTTGAAATTCAAACCGGCGTTCTTCATCAATCACTGTTTTGTAAATTTGACCCATGGTAACAAAATTTTCTTTGCCCATATCCTCATCTAGAAATTTTTCGTAGCTGCCAATATCCATATCTGCCTCCGTCCCATCTTCACATAAAAAAACATCGCCGTGCTCAATCGGATTAATTGTCCCGGCATCCATATTTAGATAATTCTCAAACTTTAAAGGAGCCACCCGATAACCAGCTTGCTTTAAAAGAAGAGCGATCGAGGCGGTAGTTGTTCCCTTTCCAATACCGGAAATGACACCGCCGGAAACGAAAATATACTTTAATGGCATAAAAATCCTCAATTCAAAATTTTAAATAGTTTTGCATTTTTGCCCATTTGAAATTTGTTTAGGATATAGAGTTTATGATTTAGAATTTATTAACTTCCAGCTCCTCCAGCCACATTTTGGCCAATTACTACAACCATAAAATTTTTTCTTTGATTTAGTATATCTTACCACAATTGCTCCTGCGCATTCTGGGCAATATTTTCCCTCAACTAAATTCAAAATCGGTTTTGTAAATTTACACTTTGGGTATTGACTGCAGGCTAAAAACTTTCCGAATTTTGAATAACGAATAACCAAGGGTGAGTCGCATTTAGGGCATTTTTCATCTACCATCTCCTCAATGTTAATCACCTGGCTATCTTCTTTTTTTTGTTGGAGTTGGCTAAAAAATGGCTGGTAAAACTCTTTTAATAATAAAATCATGTCTTTTTTGTCCTTGGCTATCTCATCTAAACCATCCTCCATTTTAGCAGTAAAATTTAAATCAAAAATGTCAGGGAAAGAGGATGAAAGATAGTCAGAGATTGCTTGGCCTAATTTTGTTGGCGCAAGATAGCGGTTTAATTTTTCCACATAATGTTTTTCTTGAATTAGCGAGAGAATCGGGGCATAAGTTGATGGTCTTCCTATTCCTTTCTCCTCCAAAATTTTGATCAACGATGCCTCATTATAGCGAGGAGGAGGATTGGTTTGATTCATCTTATCCTCAAAAGCTGTAAGAGTTAAAGACTGATCTT
>JBKBJJ010000039.1:0-6822 GCA_046293855.1 Microgenomates group bacterium
TTTAGCATCAGCAATCATTTTTTCTTTGATTTCTCTTGCTTCTTTAATCATCAAGTCTCTTTCAGCTCTTGCTTCAGCTAATAATTTTTCATTATCCGCTTTAAGATTTTGCATGTCTTTCTTAGCGTTTTCGGCTGCTAACAAAGCATTTGAAATTCCTTCTTCACGGGCTGCTAAAGCAGTTAAGATAGGTTTCCAAGCAAATTTAGCTAATAATACAATTAATATTACTAAGATAATAGCTTGCCAAAAAAACAAACCATAAGAAAAAATAAAAAGAGTTTTTACCATAAGAGTAGGGGGAAAAGAAAGAAAAAGAAAAGTAAGAACTCTACTCTTAGACCTTGCTCACTTTAGAAACATACTCACAATCCTTATCAGAAAATATTATACCCTTTATAAAGAACATTTACTAAACCAATCTATTCTTTATGGTCTTGTTGCCAGAAACTACACAGGTAAATACAAAGAAGAGTTTGAAAAAACTTGATAGAGAGTTTATGATTAAATTATTAGGAGTCAGTTTAGGGCCAAACAGGATTAAATGCGCTCTTTTGCCACTTGAGGCGTTGCATAAACTTTTGTTGCCAGAGAAATGATTACAAATTTGGCTGAAAAAAATATGGGCAATCAAAAACCAAAAGATCCCCAAAAACCATCGGGTCCGGTTAATATTAGAAATTTAAAGGTTTGGGTTGATCGGGATTTGTGTATTGGTGCCGCCACTTGTGTGGCAATTGCTCCCAAAACTTTTCTTTTAGATTCACAGGCAAAAGCGATCATTCTAGACTCGGCTGAACAAGATTCTGATGCCACCATTATTGATGCGGCTAAAGGCTGTCCAGTGGCGGCGATTTTTATTGAAGATGAAAAAGGAGAAAGAATTTTTCCAAAATAATTAAATAAACTTTTCAACTTGGATAACTTTTTAAATTATGGTTGATTTTACTTTCAAAATTGGCGGAGAGGCGGGATTTGGAATTGCCACCTCGGGTTTAGTTTTTTCAAAGATTGCCGCTCGGCTGGGATATTATACTTTTGATTATCTTGAATATCCCTCCTTAATCCGTGGTGGTCATAATGCCTTTGAGTGTCGGATAGCTGACTTCCCTGTTAGCCATCTTCGACCATCAATTGATGTTCTTGTTTGTCTTAATAAAGAAACATTTGAGAAACATCGAATGCGGTTAACCAAAGATAGTTTTGTCATCTACGATGGAGAAGAGTTTGATATTGATGGAGAATATCTTAAGATAAATATCCCTTTTAGGAAAATTTTGGCCGATTTAAAAGGTCAGCCAGTAATGAAGAATACCATCGCTTTAGGCGCCTGTCTGGCAATTTTGGGGGGTAAAATTGAGCCGTTGGAGGAGATTATTGAGGATCAGTTTGCAAAAAAGGGTGAGGAGGTGATTGGCTTTAATCAAAGATTTGCTCGTGAAGGTTATAATTTTGTCCAAAAAAATTATTCTCAATGGATAAAACCGCTTCTTAACCAAAGGGACGGTGAGGAAAAGTTAGTAATCAGTGGTAATGATGCTTTTTCTTTATCCTCAGTCGTTGCTGATTGTCGCCTTTATTGCGCCTACCCAATGACTCCTTCCTCCTCGGTTTTGACCACTTTAGCTTCTTGGCAGGAGAAAACTGGCATGATTGTCAGGCACTCGGAGGATGAAATTTCTGTTATCAATACTGCCTTAGGCGCCTCTTTTGCTGGGGTAAGAGCAGCTGTTGGCACCTCAGGTGGTGGATTTGCTTTAATGGTTGAGTCTATCTCTTTTGCTGGCGTAGCAGAAATTCCTCTTGTTATCTTTTTAGCCCAACGTCCTGGTCCAGCCACCGGAATGCCAACATGGACAGAGCAAGGAGATTTGCTTTTTGCTGTTCACGCCGGTCATGGCGAATTTCCCAAAATTGTTTTGGCGCCAGGGGATCAGGAGGAAATGTTTGAGCTATCTTTGCAAGCATATAATTTAGCCGATATTTATCAAACGCCAGTTGTTATTTTAAGCGATATGTTTTTATCTGAGTCTCACAAAAGTGTGAAAAAAAGTTTTATTGAAAATTTAATTTCAGATTACAGAATAGATAGAGGAAAAACTATTTATCAATCTCAAATCTCAAATCTCAAATCTCAAAATTATTTAAGATATAAAATAACAGAAGATGGAATATCGCCAAGAATAATTCCAGGAAGCTCAGGATATTTTTACCAAGCAAACTCTTACGAGCATTTAGAAGATGGACACACAACCGAGGAGGCAAAACCAAGAAGATTGCAAGTTGAAAAAAGAAATAAAAAAATTGCCAGTTATTTGAAAAATCATTTTCAACCACCCAAAGTTTACGGAGATTTTGAAAAAGCTGAGTTAATTTTTGTTTCTTGGGGATCAAATAAAGGAGCAATTTTGGAGGCGCAAAAGCTTTTGGCAGAGAAAGGTACTCAGACCGCCTTTATTCATTTTAGTTATCTTTATCCTTTAGCCAAAGAAAAGATTAAACCTCTTTTTGTTTCCGGAAAAAGGTATATGCTAGTAGAAAATAATTCTTGGGGACAATTTGGTAAACTGTTATTACAAGAGGCAGAAGTTGAGATAAAAGAAAAGATATTGAAATATGATGGTCGGCCGATTTGGCCGGGGGAGATTGTCAGTTACCTAAGTAACTTAAGCTACCTATGAGCAAAATTCAAGACTTTAACGGTTATGATCCCACCTGGTGTCCCGCTTGTGGTAATTGGGGGATTGGGGTGGCGATAATGCAAGCTTTTGTTCAATTGGGTTTTAATCCATCAAGCGTGGTCGTTGTTTTTGGAATTGGTTGCTCTGGCAATATGAACGATTTTTTAAACGCCTATGCCATTCACTCTCTTCATGGTCGGGCTATCCCCAATGCCATCGGCGTTAAATTAGCCAATCATAGATTGCCAGTGGTGGCGGTGGTTGGCGATGGAGATTGTTATGGCGAAGGAGGAAATCATCTTATTCATGCCGCTCGCGGTAATCATGATATTACCGTCATTGTCCATGACAATGGTGTTTATGGTTTAACCACCGGTCAGGTGGCGCCCACGGCGCAAAAGGGATTTAAATCAAAGTCTACTCCGTCTGGAATAATTGAGGTTCCTCTTAATCCATTAGCCCTTGTCTTAACTGCCGGGGCGACATTTGTTGCTCAAACTTTTGCCGGCGACACTTTTCATATGATAGAGATAATAAAGCAAGCCATCACTCACAAAGGATTTTCTCTTGTTAATATTTTGCAACCTTGTGTTTCTTTTAATAAAATAAATACTTATCAATATTATAAAGAACACACCTACAAACTTAACGCTGATTATAGGATCGACGATTACCAGTTAGCTTTACAAAAAAGTATGGAGATGTCCCAAGAAAAATTTCCCTTAGGGATTTTATATCAAGTTAACAGGCCCACCTATACTGATGAATTATCGCAACTATCTCAGCAAACATTGATTGACAGGGAAAAATTTAATAACTTTGAATCATTATTTGATGATTTTATTTGAACAATTTTAAATGTTTAGATTATTATCAAAGGCCAAAAATACTATAGGTTAACAGCATTTTTTTCTCGATTGACAATTAGCAATTAATATGTTATACTGCTAAAAGATATGACATTTTTAATTGGAGCATCAGAACAATCAATTTATCCGGTGGCGGCGGTGCGTGATGGTATTGTCTTCCCGTCAACTGAAAATTTCTTAGTTTTTGGTCGACCAAAAAGTGTTGCGGCGATTAATATGGCTTTAAAGAAAGATAAAAAAATTGTCTTGGTCTTGCAAAAAAAAGCAAACTTAGATAATCCAAAAAAAGATGATTTATTTCAGATAGGCGTTTTGGCAAAAATTGAGAAAATGAGTGTTGGAGAAAAAGGAGAAATAAATGCTTTAGTTAAAGGATTGGAAAAGGTAAAAATAGTTGAATTTACTCGTGAAGAAGAATATTTTGAAGCAAAGACAGAAATGGTTATTGAAAAGGTAGAAGATGATGAAGAAACTCAGGCAATGGTTCGCTATATTACCAATCAAGTAAAAAAGGCGATTAATTTAGGTAAGGCGGTTGATTTTATTTTTCTGATGGGAATTCTCAGTGTTCCTGATACCAAAGATTTCTCCTGTCAAATTGCTATGATTTTGGATTTAAAACCAGAAGAAAGACAAGGTCTTCTTGAGGAGAATAATGTTAAAGAACGATTAAAAAAAGAGGTTGATTATGTTAACCGGGAAGTGAAGATTTTAGAGATTGAATATAATCTCGCTTCAAAAACGCAAAAGAAATTCGAGCAGGGAATAAAAGAGACTTTCTTAAGAGAGAAAATGAAAACGATTGAGGAAGAATTAGGAGAAAAAGGCGAAGATCGGGACATTGTTGAATATCGGGAAAAGATAAAAAAAGCTAAGATGCCAAAAGAAGTAGAGACAAAAGCTCTAAAAGAACTTAAGCGATTATCTCAAATGTCACAATTTAATCCAGAAGCTTCCTACATCCGCACTTACTTAGATTGGCTAGTAGAATTGCCATGGTCAATCTCCTCACCTAACAACGTTGATATTTCTCAAGCAGAGAAAATCCTCAACGAGGATCATTATGGTTTAAAAAAGATAAAAGAGCGGATTTTAGAATATTTAGCAGTGATGGAGTTGAAAAAAAAGAAAGAAAGCTTAGTGTCTGCTGATAAAAAAAATGGTGAAAAGAAAACAGAACACCAACCAACGATTCTCTGTTTTGTTGGCCCACCAGGCGTGGGAAAGACTTCTTTAGGAAAGTCAATCGCCCGAGCCCTGGGTCGCAAATTTGTCAAAATGTCATTAGGCGGTATTCGCGATGAGGCTGAAATCCGCGGTCATCGGCGCACATACGTGGGCGCTTTACCAGGACGAATTATCCAGGGGATCAAACAAGCCGGGACAAAGAATCCGGTTTTTATGCTTGATGAAATTGACAAAGTTGGTCGTGATTATCGTGGCGATCCCTCAGCTGCCCTTCTTGAGGCTTTAGATCCTGAACAAAACCACTCTTTTTCAGATCACTATCTTGAGGTTAATTTTGATTTATCAGATGTATTTTTTATCACAACAGCCAATATTTTAGATACAATCCCTGATGCTCTTCTTGATCGTTTAGAGGTAATCCATTTTCCCGGTTATACCGAGGATGAAAAGTTCCAGATTGCTGCCAATTATCTAATTCCAAAACAAATAAAAGCTCATAGTTTATCAAAAGAGGAAGTAAAAATTACCGATAATGCTTTGCGCACCATTATCCGCCGTTATACGCGGGAGGCGGGAGTGCGTGAGTTGGAGAGACAAATTGCCACCATATTAAGAAAAATCGCCCGAGAAATTGTTGAGAAAAAAATCACAAGCAAAACTGTTGGTGTCACCGACCTTCATAAATATTTAGGTCCTTATAAATATTCTTCCCAAATGATTGAGGAAAAAAATACAATTGGAATTGCCACTGGTTTAGCTTGGACACAGGCAGGAGGAGATATTCTTTTTATTGAGGTAGCGGTGATGCCGGGTAAAGGCAATTTGACGTTAACAGGGCATTTAGGCGAGGTGATGAAAGAATCTTGTCAGGCGGCTTTGTCTTATGTGAGAGCCCGATGGGAAAAATTTGGCTTATTGAAAAATTTCTTCAACAGCGTTGACATTCATGTCCATGTTCCCGAGGGAGCGGTCCCCAAAGATGGTCCTTCAGCCGGGATTGCCATTGCCACGGCGATGGTTTCAGCTTTATCCAAAATCCCGGTGAAAAAAGATGTCGGAATGACAGGGGAGATTACCTTGCGAGGAAGGGTGTTGGAAATTGGTGGCGTAAAAGAAAAAGTTATTGCCGCTCATCGAGCCAATATCAAAACCGTAATTTTACCCAAAGAAAATAAGAAAGACTTAGAAGATATTCCTGCTTATGTATTGAAAGATTTGCGTTTTATTTTTGTTGATCATATGGATGAAGTCCTAAAAGTAGCTTTAGCTTTCCCCACTAAAAAAGTTCAATTTCCGGCCATACCAACTAAACAATTTGCCCAGCTTAAAAAAGACAACAGTAATAAAGATAGCAGTCGGGAGGATAAGTTAAATTAACCGTCTTATAACAAAATAGGCATTCCTTAAACGATATGCAAGATTATAAAATCGGAATAATTCTTTATTAACAACTAAATCGAAACTGCCAACCATTTCCACAAATTTTCCCCCATAGCCCTGCTTAAATCGAGTAAATCCAGCCCAAGGATGGTTTAAAGAATAATCAGGAGGAAGTGAGCCCCACATATCAAATTCTTTTACCCCCTTTTTTTGAGCAAATTTTATCACCTCCCACATTAAAAGATTTGAAGCCATTAAATTTTTATGTTGCTGGGAGGAGCCACCATAAACATAATAGGCAGTATCTTTAAAAATCCAAATTTGATAAGCGGCCAATGGTTGATTTTTGTAAAAAGCGATTAAAATATGGGCAATTTTTTCTTTTAAGTTATCCCAGACAATTTGATGATATTTTAGATTGTGGCCAAAATATTTTTGTCGCTTGCAAGTTTCAAAATAAAGTTTGGAGAAAATTTCAAAACCTCTTTCATCTGACATTTCCATAACAGTAACCCCTTTTTTCTGAGCCAGGCGTATGTTATATCTTGTTTTCGGATGCATATTTTTTAAAAGTTCCTCTTGGGACTTGTTGATATCCAATATTTGCGTCCATTGAGGAAATAAAGGATGAGGAGATTTTATTAAGATATTCGATATTCGATATTGGATATTCGATATTTCTTCAAAAGGTTCTATTTTTATAA
>JBKBJJ010000003.1:0-23825 GCA_046293855.1 Microgenomates group bacterium
GTGGTTACTTTCAAGCCTCCCTCTTCCACTGTTTTAATCCCATATTTTTCCTCCAGTTGTTGTTTAACATAAAAAACAAAATGAGGAGCCTTAATCATTGTCGTCGGTGGAGCCACCTTTAGTTCTTTTTTTATTGCCTGTTCAAAAGTTTTTTTATCGATATATTTTTGTTGGTACATTGCTTTCAGCACTTCATTCCTTCTTTTTTTCGCCAGTTGTGGGTTATTAAAAGGAGAGTAGAGACTGGGAGCTTGGGGAAGTCCGGCAAGAAGGGCTGCCTCTTCCAAATTCAAGTTAACTGCTTTTTTATTGAAATATTTTCTTGCCGCCTCCTCAATCCCATACGCTGCTCCTCCGTAGGGGACTTGATTAAGATAAAGCTCAAGAATTTCCTCTTTAGTAAAAATTCTTTCTGTCCATAAAGCTAAGATAATTTCTCTAATTTTTCTTCTTAAAGTGCGTTGCGGCGTTAAAAGTGATGATTTAACCAACTGTTGGGTGATGGTTGAGCCACCTTGAAGTTTTCCAGTTAAAACCATATCCTTAACTGCTCGGAATATTCCGCCAAAAATTGAAATTCCACTATGTTTATAAAAGTCTTTATCCTCAATGGCAATTGTTGCTTGAGCAACATAGGCAGGTAAGTTTTTTAATTTGACAGGTGTTCGATTTTGCTCCCGAAAAATTTCAAAAAGCAGTTTTCCGTTTCGGTCTAAAATATGAGTGGAAAAGGGAATCACCTTATAGTTTTTTAAACTTTCAGGAGAGGGAAGATCGTAGAATATAAAAAATAGAAAAGAAAAAATAAAAACGACAAAGAAAAAAGATAAAAAGAATTTCTTATATTTAAGTAAATATTTAACCATAAAATTATATCTTAACAAGTTATGCGGGGAAAAAGGGGTTTAATTTTTTTTATTTTTCCCGAAGTGGCCTGGATGATTTTTTCAGCTGTCTCTGGCAAAAATGGTTGCAGTTGAAAGGCGATAGAGTTTAATTGTTTAAGCGATTCCACTAAGAAATTTTTTCTTTCTTCCGGTTTTTTATTCCAGGGGGCAAAAATATCAATTTTTTTATTGAGACTTTTTATTTTTTTCCAGATATTTTCAAGAATTAAATTAAATTTAAAAGAGTTGAATTGTTCGATTATTTCAGTATCCCAGTGTTCAGTTACTTGATCGTTAATAGATAAGTTATCCTCTTCACCAAGTTTGGTAAGACGGGAGACTAGATTTCCCAACTCATTAGCCAATTCTGACTGGTAAATTTCCTTCATCCGTCTTTGCGAATAATCACCATCCTCAAATGGCGGAATTTCCCGAAGTAAATAATAACGGAGGGGATCAGTGCCGTATTTCTTAACTAATTTAAATGGTTCAACCACATTACCTAAACTTTTACTCATTTTTTGCCCATCAACACTGATAAAACCATGAATAATTATTTGTTTTGAGTTAGGTAATCCCGCCGACATTAACATCGCTTGCCAAATGGCTGTTTGCTGTCTAAGATTATCTTTTCCCGCCACCTGCACTGCCGGCCACCATTTTTTGAATTCCTCCTTATTATTTGGCCACCCTAAGGTGGAGATATAAAAGACAAGAGCATCAAACCAAACATACATTACATGTTTTGGGTCTTCAGGGACCTCTATTCCCCAAGGCATTTTTTCTTTCAATCGAGAAATACTAAAATCTCTCAACCCTTTTTTAACAAAGGCTTTTATTTCATTAAATCGCTCTTGAGGAAGGATAAAATTGGGATTTTTTTCGTAAAATTTTAAAAGCTTGTCTTGGTATTTAGAGAATCTAAAAAAATAATTTTCTTCCTCATAGATTTCAATCTTAAGATGAGGATGAAGGGGACAGCGATTGTTAACTAACTCTGAGTCAGTTTTTTCTAGTTCACAACCAACACAATATTTAACCCGGTAATTTTTTTTGTAAATATCGCCGTTTTTTAAACACCGCCGCCAAAATTCTTGGGCAGCTTTTATATGAGAGGTGTGGGTGGTTCTAATAAAATGGGTGGTACTTAAATTTAATGCCGATTTTAATTCTTGAAATTTTTTAGCATAATGATCACAGTATGCCTGGGGATCTTTTTTTTCCTCTAAAGCTTTCCGGTATATTTTTAGTCCGTGCTCATCAGTGCCGAAACCAAAAGCAACATCGTATCCGGTAAGTCTTTTGAACCGGGCGATTGTATCGGCTTGGACAATCTCTAATGCAAAACCAATGTGAGGGTCAGCATTAACATAGGGGGCAGTAGTGGTGATATAAAAAAATTTTTTCATTTAATTAAAAAAAGAATTCCAACAATTAAACTGATGGTTAAAATAAGATTAATTATATCAAATAAATCTAAAGCCAAAAGCGTTGTTAAAATAAACGAGGCAAGAAAAGCAGTGATAGCATATTTTTTTGGTAGGATAAGATTAACAATGGAAAAAGTTAGTAAACTGAATAAAGTGATAAAAATAGAGATGATTAACCAATTAGTTGGGGGAATAAAAAAAGTTATTCCAGAAAGAATTAATATTAAGATAATAACTCTTGCAAGTCTCATTTATTTCTATTATAATTTAGTCTTATGGTTGATTTACCTGATGATAAACAAAAGATTATTGAAAAATTTGCTCAAAAAAAAGGTGATACCGGCTCCCCTGAAGTTCAAGTCGCCCTTTTAACTTATAAAATTAATAAGCTAACAAAACATTTACAAGAAAATACAAAAGATAATCACTCACGAAGAGGTTTACTTAAAGTTATTGCCAAAAGAAGGAGAATATTAAATTATCTTCAAAAATTAGATGAAAAGAGGTATAAAAAATTAATAAAAGAATTGGCTCTTAAAAAATAAAATGAATTTTATTGAAGATTCAATTGAAATTGCTGGTCAAAAGCTTTATCTGCAAACAGGAAAATTAGCCAAAGCCGCTACCTCTTCAGTCTTTGCCAGACTTGGAGATACTTGCGTTTTGGTAACCGTTACAGTTGGGCAAGAACGAAAAGACATTGATTATTTACCTTTATCAGTAGAATATGCGGAAAAACTTTATGCCGGAGGAAGAATTAAGGGGTCTCGCTGGGTGAAAAGAGAAGGGAGACCAACCGATGAGGCTATCTTAAAAGCAAGATTAATCGATCGCTCAATCCGTCCTCTTTTTCCAAAAAATCTGCGACGTGAAATCCAAATTATTATTACTCTTCTTTCAGTTGATGGCATTAATTCACCAGAGATAGTTTCCGCCATTGCCACCTCAGCTGCATTGCATATATCTTTTCTTCCTTGGAATGGTCCTATATCAACAATCCGGATAGGTTATATCAAAAATAACGGAGATGGTACGTTTATAATCAATCCTACCGAAGATGAGCAAAAATATTCTATTTTAGATTTAGTTGTTTCTTCCACTAAGGAAAAAGTGGTAATGATTGAGACAGCTGCTGAGGAAGTTCCGGAAGAATTAGTGAGCGAGGGGATAAAAAAAGCAAAAGAAGAAAACCAAAAAATTATTGATTTTATTGATCAATTCGCTAGAAAAGTTGGCGTAAAAAAGGAGACTCTAAATGATTCTTTATTTGATGAAAAACTTTTAAATCTTTTAAAAGGAGATTATAAAAAAAACTTAGAAGATTTAATTATAAAGAAGGCGGAAAAAGAATCCGATGATGGTGAGGCTCTTCAAATTATGGCTGATCAGGTAATGGAGAAATTAGATCAAGAATTTGATCGAAAAATAGTAATTCAAGCCATTGATTATTTAGCAAAACAAGAAATACGGGAAAAAATTTTAAGAACAAAAAAAAGATTAGATGGCCGAGGAGTGGAGGAAATTAGAACGCTTTACTCCCAGATATCTGTTTTGCCGAGAACTCACGGGTCAGCAATTTTTTCCAGAGGAGAAACTCAAGTGTTATCAATTGTTACTTTAGGAGCTCCCAGTTTGGAACAACTAATTGAAAGTCCTGAAGGAGAGGAGGCTAAGCGATATATTCATCATTATTATATGCCTGCCTATTCGGTTGGTGAAATTGGTAGAATTGGTTGGCCTTCCAGGCGAGAAATAGGTCATGGAGCATTGGCTGAAAAAGCATTAGAACCAGTTCTTCCCTCGGAGAAAGATTTTCCGTACACCATCCGTGTCGTTTCCGAGGTGATGTCTTCAAATGGTTCAACTTCTATGGCTTCAACTTGTGGCTCTTCTCTTGCTCTTATGGATGCAGGAGTTCCAATAAAAGCACCGGTGGCAGGAGTGGCAATGGGGCTTATTTCTCGAACTGATAGGGATTATCTTATTTTAACCGATATTACCGGGATCGAAGATTTTTCCGGAGAGATGGATTTTAAAATTGCCGGCACAGAAAAGGGGATTACGGCGATTCAACTTGATGTTAAAAATAATGGTTTGACTGATGAAATGATAGAAGAAACTTTTAAAAAAGCCAAAAAAGCAAGAATTTTTATTTTAAACGAGATGAAAAAAACAATTGCCCAACCAAGAAACCAAATTTCTCAATACGCGCCTAAAGTAGTAGTTTTAACTCCTCCCATTGAAAAAATAGGAGAAATTATTGGTCCCGGTGGTAAAAATATTCGCGCCTTAATTAACAAAACTGGCGTTGATATTAACATTGATGATGATGGTAAGGTAACTATAAGTGGTATTGATAAAGAAAAAGTAGATGAGGCAGTTTCTACTATTGAAAATATTACTAAAGAAATTGAAGTAGGTGAAGAATTTTATGGAATAGTTAAAAGAGTTTTACCTTTTGGAGCTATTGTTGAAATTTTACCTGGGAAAGAGGGTTTAGTTCACGTTTCTCAGATGGGTCGGGGGTTTGTTCGTAATCCCCACCGAATCGTTAAGATGGGCCAAAAAATTAAGGTTCGAGTTTATCAAATCGACCATCAAGGAAGAATTAATCTTCAAATGATAAGATGATGTATAATATTTTTATATGGCTCGTCGAAGATCAATAATAAAACTTCCATTTCTTAAATTGAAAATTAATAAATATACTGTCTTTAATATCTTCGGTTTTTTGCTTGTCGCAGGCGCATTTATTCTTTTTTTTAGTTTTGTAAATTTTAATTCTTTTGGTAGGGGAAGATTGTTGGTAAAAATCAATGATTTTATTATTGAAAGATTTGGGGGAATGGCAATTTTTGTACCCGTAATTCTTCTTCTTTTTTCAACCCATTTTTTTAATTCAAAAAAGATAAAATTTATAAGGCCCAATATTTCTTTAGGGATCCTTTTAATTTTTATTTCTTTACTGGGAGTCACCCAATCAGGTAATTATGGAAAGTTAATCATTAATAATCTAAGTTATGACTTTTCTTTTCTTGGGGCAGTTATTATTTTATTTTCTATTTTTTTAATTGGTTTAATTCTTTTTTTAGATACATCAGTTGATTTATTTATTCTTTTTGTTTTTAATCTTTTAAAATCGATGGGGGCGTTTGTAAAAACATACTTGTTTAGGAACCTATTCTCTAAAGAAAAAAAATTTGCTAAAGGAGAAAAAGGCGAAGAGAAAAAAGAAGAAGAGTTTATTGAGGATAAAAGACTGGAGGAAAAAAAGATTGAGGAGAAACCAAAAATTATCTCCCGCGACTGGGGAATTACGATTCAGCCCATAAAAAGGGATTCTGGCAAAACCACCTGGGTTTATCCTCCTTTGACCCTGTTAACTGATATTTCCCAAAAAGAAGCCGATAGAGGGGATGTGAACAAAAACGCTGACACGATTGAAAAAACTTTAGATAGTTTTGGTATCCGCGCTCAAGTGGTTGAGGTCAATTACGGACCTTCTGTTACTCAATATGCACTAAAAATTACGATGGGGACGAAGCTTTCGCGAATTACCGCCTTAGCTAATGATTTAGCCTTAGCCTTAGCCGCTACTACTGGTCAAGTAAGAATTGAGGCGCCAATTCCCGGTCGGTCACTGGTGGGGATTGAAATTCCCAACCGGCGACCAGAGGTGGTTACTTTAAAGAAATTGCTTGCCGATTCTCTTTTTACTGCCAATAATGATCCTCTTTTAGTTCCCTTAGGTCTTGATGTGGCCGGCGCTTCTCAGGCAGCCAGTATTGGAAAGATGCCTCATGTTTTGATTGCTGGAGCCACTGGTTCAGGTAAGTCAGTTCTTTTAAATTCCTGGATTACCTCTTTAATTTTTCGAACTAAACCAGAAGAGCTAAGACTAATTCTTGTTGATCCAAAACGAGTTGAATTAACTCTTTATAATGGTATTCCCCATCTTTTAACAGAAGTAGTAGTTGAGGCGGAGAAGATTATCTCGGCTTTAAAATGGACGGTTTCGGAAATGGAGGCGCGGTATAAGGCATTTGCTAAGGTTGGTGTTCGAAATTTGGAAGGATATAACGCGGTAGAAGGTCTAGAAAAAAAACCATATATTATTTTTGTCATTGATGAGTTGGCTGATCTGATGGTTTTTGCACCAGGAGATACGGAAGATTTAATTACCCGGATTGCTCAAATGTCACGAGCAACCGGCATCCATTTAGTTTTAGCGACACAGCGGCCATCAGTTGATGTAATTACTGGCTTAATGAAAGCCAATATTCCCACAAGAATTGCTTTTAATGTTTCCTCTATGGTTGATTCGCGAGTTATTATTGATATGCCAGGGGCAGAAAAGCTTTTAGGTCGGGGAGATATGCTTTATTTACCGCCTGATCGAGCCAAACCGATAAGAATTCAAGGTCCATATGTGACGGAAAAAGATGTTAACAGTGTTGTTAACTTTCTCAAATCTCAAATTCCTCATGTTGAATATACTGATACAATCACCACCCAACCGGTGACGATTACCAGCAAAGGAGGAACGGTGATAATTAACGGTGGTGAAAAAGATCCGCTATTTGCTAAAGCGGTTGAAATTATTCTTCAATACGATAAAGCCTCTGCCTCTCTTTTGCAAAGGCGCCTTTCTATTGGCTATGCTCGAGCAGCAAGATTACTTGATCAATTGGAAGCCGCTGGTTATGTTGGACCAGCAGAAGGTTCAAAACCCAGAGAAGTAATTAAAAGAGCTACCGAAGAGGCTGGCTAAATCCTAAATTCTAAACCTTAAGCCCTCAACCGACAACAAATCCAAAGTTTAAAATAATAAAATTAAAGCTCTTTTATTTTTTGATTTTGTAATTTAAATTCGTTTAGGATTTAGTAGTGTATTAACGAAGATATTTTTCCATGTTTTTATTATGTTCTTCAAGAGTTTTGGCAAAATGGATTTTTCCTTTTTTATCAGAAAGGTAGTATAAGTAATCAGTTTTAGGAGCATTAATAACTGCCTTTATCGATTTAAGTCCTGGATTGGCGATAGGGGTGGGTGGTAGTCCTTGATTTTTATAAGTATTGTAGGGAGAGTCTATTTCTAAGTCATCTTTGGTTAAATTTTTTTTCCACCATGATTTTTCTTCTGGTTGATAGCCTAATGCATATTGAACCGTCGCATCAATATCTAATTTCATTCCTAATTTTAGTCGATTTAATATAACGCTGGCTACCAATGGTCTATCTTCGTCAAACTTTGCTTCTCGCTCAACTAAAGATGCGATAATAATTGCCTCATCAGGTGTTAAATTTTGTCGGATTGCTTTTTCCTGCAAGCTTTTATCAAATTTTTTATGAAAATTATTTTCTAAAATATTAATAATCGAGCCGGCAGTTGCCGCTTTTGGGATAAGATAAGTATCAGGAAAAAGGTATCCCTCTTTTGCTAGCTTGATAAATTCTATTTCGGGAATGTTAAATTGATTACTAACAATCTGAGCCATTTCTTCTTTGCGCATTCCTTCAATAAATGTGACCCAGATATCAAGGGTACCGTGAGTTAATGTTTTGGCAATTTGATAAACATCCATCGAGGGAGAAAGTCGGAAATCGCCTGCCTGAATTTTGCGCTCCAGTCCTAGTTTCTTCACCGCCAGGTAGAAAACAATTTTATTACGAATTAATCCTTCATTTGCTAATTTTTTGGCAATAGTGTTTAACGATTCTCCTCGGGTAATAACAAAAATTTTTGTCGATTGGTCGTTTTTATTGACAGGAAGGGTGCCTTCTTTATAATACAAGTAAGAAGTAACAGTGATTATTAAAATAAAAATAATTAAAAAATATAACTTTTTCATTTATCCGCGCAAATCACCTAAAATTAATAATCCTATCTAATCCGCGTTATTCTATCTCATAAATGGGAAAATTTTTTAAGGTTACTTCTGCTTCTTTAAGATGATATTTACTGCTTGAATAAAAAATTGCTAGTGGTTCTTTTCTTTCAACGACCTCGTCTATTTTTTTTAACAGATAAATTCCCGCAAACTTATCGTTAGGGGCACCCAACACTTTGGCAATGGTATTTAAATTGTAATTATTGATATCTTTAATTTTACCAGAACGAGAAGAAAGAATCTCAATTTTTTGAGAAGGGATTTTAAAAGTGTCACTTGAAATCTGGTCATTACCTTTCTGAGCTTTAATTATTTCTTTAAATTTTTTTAAAGCCGCTCCTGTGGTTAAAATTTTTTTTGCCTCCTTTTCTCCACTTTTTTTTATTTTTGAATCGGCAAAACAAATATTTAAAAGCTTTCCTGCTAGCCGTAATGCTTTAGCTTCAAGTTTGAGTGGTCGATCTTTTTTTTGTTCTAATACATATAAAACATCACGCGCTTCAAGAGCCGGTCCAATACCCCGACCGGCCGGTTCTAAAGTTTCGTTAATATCTACCACCACTTTCATACCAAATCGAGCCGCTAACATCTTAAATTTTCTGGCAACTTTTTCAGCATCAGCAAAATGACGAATCTTCATTGTCTTACCAACCGGAATATCAAGAACTAAATGAGTGGTTGAGGCAGCCACTTTTTTTGCCATAATTGAAATAATTATCTTATCAAATGATTCAAATGAAAGGGGCTCCTCTACTTTTATAATTACATCATCAGCTGGAGCAATTCCTAATTTTCCGTTCCAAACAATACAACCTCCGACAGTATTCACGATTTTTTCTACATCTGATATAGGAAAATCAACCTGGGCTAATACCTCCATAACATCAGCGGTTCCAGCGGGTGTAGTAATTGCCCGAGAGGAAATTTTTGGAATCTTAAACCCAGCCGCTGCAATTATTGGGACAATGATCATCGTTGTTCTTGTCCCGGCTACTCCGCCGGTTGAATGTTTGTCGGCAACGATACCTTTAAATTTTAGTTTTTTTCCTGTTTCTACCATCGCTTTAGTAAAAAGATAAAGCTCCTCCGATGAATAGCCTTCTTTGAAGGAGGAGGCAACAAAATAGGTGGTAAGTATTTCACTTAACCGTTGATGGGCAATTTCATCCATTATTGTGTATATTTCTTGATAAGTTAACTTTTTTCCTAATAGTTTTTTTTGAATTGCCTTGATGGCTTTAATTTTATTTTCACTGTTATTATTCATATTGGCTGCAAATTTCAATAATTTTTCGCTGGTATTCTTTAGCTTTAATCAGCAATTTAGTTAAAAGATATATTTCCTTGACATCAATAATCCAAGATATAAATAAGTATAAAATAAAATAGATAATTCCTCCACTAAGTAAGAGAAAAAATACATTAATTGTTCTTGAAGTATCAAAGATCAATCCATCCAAAAATCTCATTAGAAAATAAACTACAAACGAGGAAAAAAAGACAACAATAACCATTTTTAGAGTTTCTATTATTATTAATTGATAATTTAGTCCTTTTAATTTTATGTAAAGAAAGATAAAAAGAAGAAGTACATTAAAAAATGTTGCCATAGAAAAAGAGATAGCTAATGACCAAACGGGGAGATGAAGAAAAAAGATAAAGAAAAAAGAAAGAAAAGTATTAACAGCAATTGAGGCGATACTAATAAAAAAAGGAGTTTTACTATCTAAAAGAGCATAGAAGCAGCGGGTAAGAAAATAATAAATAGTATGAACAGGTATAGAAAAAGCAAAATATGAAAGAGTAGTTGCTGTTTGCACAGTAGCCTCCCAATCAAATTTTTGTCCGCCAAAAAAAAGACGAGTTAAAGGAGTTCTGGCAAAAATAAAAAAGCTGGCTATAGGAATAGTAAGAAAAAAAAGATTAAGAATAGAATTAACAACTATTTTTTTAAAATCTTCTGTATTTTTTTCTTGATAAATTTCAGATAAATAAGGTAGAGCTGCTTGACCAAAGGCGATGCCAATTACCGATATCGGAAGAAGTTGTAGATGTTGGGCAAAATAAAAAACAGTGTAGGCGCCCGGCCCAAGTAAGGTTGTTAACACTAAATCGACAGTAGCATCTATTTGAGAAGCAATAACTGTAATTGTCCGTGGGAGAACTAAGCGAATAAATTCTGAAAGGGCCTTTGTTTTTTTGATAATAAAATGATAAGTAAAACGAGATTTAAAAAGAATTGGAACTTGAATAATTAAAAATAACACCGCTCCTAAAACTGTTCCGAAAACTGGTGCTAACAAAAAAAGATGATTGGCTAAAAATAAAGTAGCTATTATAATCGCTAAATTGTACACAAGGGGAGCAATAGCCGAAAGGATAAAAATTTTATTTGCTTGGGCAATACCAGTTAAAAAATTTCCCAAAATTAAAAAGGGAAGTTGGCCTAAAAGAAGGATTCGCGAAAAAGAGATGATTTGAGTTGTTTTATCTTGAGGATATCCTGGAGTAATGATAATGATTATTTTATCAAGAAGTATGAGAAGAATAATAATAAGCAAAATCATTAAGATAAGAATAAAATTGATAATGGAGGAGATATTAATATCACAATCTTCCTTATTTTTTTGATATTTAACAAAAATAGGAATAAAAGTGGTAGTTAAAGCACCGGTAATTAGTATTTCAAAAATTAGATCAGGAATACGAAAGGAAGCAAAGAATATATCCAACTCTTCTTTGGTAAAAAAACCCGCCAAAATGCGGTAACGAAAAAACCCAAAAAGTCGGGATAAACTAATCATTAAAGAAAGAAGAATAGCAGAGGAGAGAATACTGCTTTGTTTGGAGAAAATAATAGCTTGTGTCCGTTTAATAAATTTATTCATGTTTTTAACTTCCTCTTGACACCAAGTTTATTTTGGTGTTAAATGGTTTTGTATGGTGTTTTTTGGTGAATATTGGGTTTCTTTTTCGGCTCCTGGTCGTTTAGTTTTGCCAAAAAAACTTAGGGAACTTTTAAAAGGTGATACTTTTATTTTAACAAAAGGTTTTGATTTTTGTTTAGCTGGTTTTGATAGGGATGATTGGCAGGAAAGAGCAAGAGACTTATTGCAAGTTTCCCTTTTAGAGCAAGAAAATTTAGAAAAAAGACGCTTAATAATTTCATCGGTAGTTTATTTGGAAATAGATAGTCAAGGACGATTTGTAATACCCAAGAACCTTCTTGATTATGCTTCTTTAAAAAAAGAAGCAGTAATTATTGGAGTGGGGGATCATTTTGAAATATGGAATCCAGAAAAATGGAAAAAATATGCACAATCCAGTTCTTTTACAAGAAGCTATTGAATCTTTAGACGTAAAGAAAAATGGTTTGTATATCGATGCAACCTTTGGAGAGGGTGGTCACAGTAGAGAAATTATTAAAAGAGGAGGAAAGGTACTGGGAATAGAGTGGGACAGGAAACAATATCAAATATCAAATATCAAATATCAAAAATTCATCTCAAAAACTCAAAGCCTGTTATTAATTAATGGCAATTATAAAGATATTGAAAAAATAGCAAAACAAAATAGTTTTTATCCGGTTGATGGTGTTTTATTTGATTTAGGATTAGCAATGAGACAACTGGCGGAGAGTGGAAGAGGATTTTCTTTTAAAAAAGAAAATGAACCTTTAGATATGAGAGTAAATAAGCAAATAAAAACTAAAGCAAGCGATTTAATTAACAACTTATCCAAAGAAGAGCTTTATGAGCTTTTTGCAAAATATTCCGAAGAGGTTAATTCTTTTGTTATTGCCAAAGCGATTGTTAAAGCCCGTTCTATAAAGAAAATCGAGACAGTGGCTGATTTAATCAACGTCATCGATGAGGCAATCGGGCGAAAAGATGAAAAGGTTTATCGGCGGATTTTCCAGGCGTTGCGGATTGCCACAAACAATGAGTTTGAAAATTTAAAAAGAGGATTGGTAGGAGCATTGCATTTGTTAAAAAAAAGTGGTCGGATTGTCGTTATTGCCTTTCATTCCCTGGAAGATAGGATAGTAAAAAATTTTGCGAATAATTATGAATTAACTTTGATTTCAAAAAAACCAATTTTTAGTAAGAATAATTTGTCATTTGAAAGATCGGCAAAATTACGCGTAATAGGTTATTAAATTATTGGTTATCGATGAGAAAACAATTAAGGTATATAATTTGGTTAGTTTTAGTAATTTTGGTAATAACAAACATTGGATTGTTTATTTCTAGTATTAAGTTAAGCGATGAGATTAATGTTTTTGAAAAAGAAATCCAAAAATTACACCAAATAAATCTTGAGCTTGAAAAAGAAATTTCTTACTATGATTCCTATCAATTTGCTGCCTCAAATGCGGCCAATCTTGGCTTTACTAAAAAATCAACGCCTTTTTATTTAGAAAATTTGCGCTACGCCTTTAAAAAATGATAAAGATTAAGCTTCTTTTTATTTGTTTTTTTCTTTTATATTTAGCCATTATTTTTAAGCTTTTTTTAATTCAAATAGTTCACCCAGTTCCTTCAGGAAAAGATATTTACCTTCACACTAACAAAATTTATCCTGAGCGAGGGAAAATATTTGATCGCAATCTTAAACCTTTAGCTTTAAATCAAAACAGCTACCAACTTTTTATTGAACCAAAAAAAATAGAGGATAAAAAGAAAACAATTGAGAGTTTAAGTCGTATTTTGGAGATTCCTGAAGCTTCCTTAGCTTCCAAGCTTGACGAGAAAAAATATTGGATAGCGATTGCTGCTGGGATTGAAAGGAGGAAAAAGGAGGAGATTGAAAGTTTAAAATTGCCAGGAATTGGATTTAATTATCAAATGAAAAGATTTTATCCCGAAGCTTCTTTATCGGCTCATCTTTTAGGGTTTATGGGGAAAAATAAAAATAATGAGGACGTTGGTTATTTTGGGATTGAAGGATTTTACGATAAAGATTTAGCTGGTTTACCAGGTTTTTTGCAGTCAGAGCGGGATCTTTTAGGTCGACCGATTCTTGTTGGCACGCAAGAGAAGGTAATTGCCGAAAATGGTCGCAATTTAGTCCTTACCCTTGATAAAACAGTTCAGGAAATAAGTAAGCGCCGACTTAACATTGGTCTTGAAAGATATAAAGCAAAACAAGGTTGTGTTATTACCGCTGCTCCCGAAACGATGGAGATATTAGGATTAGTTTGTCTTCCTGATTATGACCCCGATAAATATTATCAGTTTAATGAAGCATATTTTAAAAATCCAGTTATTTCTGAAGTTTTTGAACCAGGATCTATTTTTAAACCTCTGGTAATGGCGGCGGCGATTGAAGAAAAAAAAATAAAGCCTACTGACTACTATAATGAAGTTGGGCCAATTGAAATTGGTGAATATAAAATTCGAACTTGGAACAATAAATACGAAGGTAGGATTTCTATGACTAGAATTTTAGAGAAATCTTCTAATGTGGGAATGGTTTATGTTGGCGAAAAGTTAGGTAATAACAACCTTTTAAACTATCTTAAAAAATATGGTTTTGGAGAGGTAACAAAAATAGATCTTCAAGGAGAGATTTCTGGTTATTTGAAACCTTTAAGTAATTGGTATCCGATAGATTTTGCCACCGTTGCCTTTGGCCAAGGAATTGCGGTGACCCCTATTCAGATGATTACTGCCTTTTCCTCAATTGTTAATGGAGGGAAACTGATGAGACCGTACGTGGTTTCTGAGATATTTTCCCAAACCGAGAAAAAAATTATTAAGCCAAAGATGGTTCGCCGGGTAATAAGTGAACGAACCTCTGAAATCATAAAAAAGATGTTAAAATCAACAGTGGAAAACGGTGAAATTAAATGGGCAAAACCTCAAGGATATTCAATTGGAGGAAAAACTGGAACAGCCCAGATTCCTATTAAAGGTCATTATGATCCTTCCAAAACTATTGCCTCATTTATTGGTTTTTTTCCCGTTGGCAATCCCAAATTGATTATTTTAGTAATGCTTCGTGAGCCACAGACTTCTCCTTGGGGTTCAGAAACGGCTGCTCCTTTGTTTTTTGAAATCGCCAAAGAGCTTATAGTATACTATAATATAGCACCAGACCAATAAAAATTTAAATTTTTGAATGCAAAACTCAATTTGTCAATTAGCAAGCAAAATTCAAAAAATAAAAAATTTCTTTCATTTATTGTGGGCGGTATTAGCTAATATCTATTATCAATTTCCTAGTCGGCGATTGAAAGTAATTGGAGTGACAGGAACAGATGGAAAGACAACCACCACTCATTTAATTTATCATATTTTGAAATCAGCAGGGAAAAAAGTTTCCCTGATTTCCACTGTTTATGCAAAAGTAGGCAATCAAGAGTTTGATACTGGGTTGCACACGACTACTCCCGGACCTTTTTTTATTCAAAGATTTTTAAAAAGGGCGGCAGATTCGGGTGATCAATTTTTTGTTTTAGAAACAACATCTCACGCTTTAGATCAAAACCGAGTTTGGGGGGTAAAATACGAGATAGGAGTAATCACCAATATTACTCACGAACATTTAGATTACCACCAAACTTATGAGGAATATGTCAAAACAAAATTAAAGTTATTAAAAATGGCAAAGATCGCCCTGGTAAATAAAGACGATCAATCATATAGATATATCAAAGATAAAATATCAAATATTAGTTATCCATATAAAATATCAAAAATTATCAGAGAAATTCCTGGTTTAGCTAAGTTTAATCAATACAACTACTCTGCGGCATATTTTGTTTGTAAACAATTAGGTGTATCTGATGAGGTGATATTAAAAGCGATGAAAAGTTTCAAGTTGCCGTCTGGGAGGATGGAGTTGGTTTATGATGGGTCTTTTAAAGTATTGATAGATTTTGCCCATACGCCTAATGCTTTTGCCCAAATTTTGCCGGAGGTAAGAATGAGATATTTAAGAAAAGGTGGCAAGCTAATCCATGTTTTTGGAGCAGCGGGGTTGAGAGATTTTAGTAAACGGCCGTTAATGGGAGAAGTTAGTGGAAAATTTGCTGATATGATTATTATCACTGAGGAAGATTATCGGACAGAAGATTTGTACAAAATTTGTCAACAAATTGGAGTGGGGATTGCTAAACAAGGCATTAAACTTGTCGATGAAAAATTTTTTGAACGAAATGATGATAAAATTTATACAATAATTACAAATCGGCAGAAGGCAATAAATAAAGCTATAAAAATCGCAAAAAAAGGCGATGTCATTCTTATCACTGGTAAGGCTCATGAAAAAAGTTTATGTCGCGGAAAAATAGAATATCCCTGGGATGAATATAAAGCAGTTAAAAAAGCATTAAAAATTTATAAATTATTATGATGATCATCTATCCATGATTACTTATGATCCTTTTCTTAAAATTTTTTATTCTACTAAAATAAATGACAATCATTATATTAGTGGTTTTGGAACACGGGCTTTAGGTGACGCTCGCCATATTGATAATATTTTTAATTTTTTTAATCAGGCGGGGATTTATTATAAAACAATTGTCGCTCCTGAACAAATCCATTCAGTAAATATTGCTGTTATTTCCGAAGAGGTCAATATCAATTTGAAAAAAGTGGAGGAGGTTGATGGTTTGATTACAAAAAACTCAAATACAGTTTTAACTATAAAAACAGCTGACTGTCTGCCAATAATTTATGTTGATAAAAAAAATGAATTAATTGGTATTTCTCACCAGGGGTGGCGAGGAAGTTTAAAGAAAATGACTCAAAAAATGGTGATAAAAATGTTAGAGTTGGGAAGTAAACTAGAAGATATATTAATTGTTTTTGGTCCTTCAATCGGCAATTGTTGTTATAACATTGATGAGGATCGCTATTACTCGTTTTTGGAAGAATTTGATGGTTATTCTGACAAAATTTTTCATCGACAAGGCGGTAGACGCTATTTAAATTTACCTTTATTAAATTATCTACTTCTTGTTGATGTTGGTATTCCAAAGAAAAATATTGATTTTTTTCCTTTTTGTACCAAATGTGATCGGCAACGCTTTTTTTCATTTAGGCGCGATAAAGATAAAGAGTATGGAGAAATGTTAAGTTTTATACTTAAGAAATAAAAGATAAAATGCTTAATCAATCAAATAACATATTTATTGTGGGAATAAAGGGAGTGGCAATGGCGAACTTAGCCTTGATTTTAAAAAAAATGGGAAAAAATGTCGGGGGAAGTGATGTGGAGGAAGAATTTATAACCGATGAACTTTTGAAAAAAAACAAAATCAGCTGGCAGGCGGGATTTGGCAAGCTTCCTGATGGGGTTGATTTAGTGATTTACTCCGCTGCTCACGGAGGAGTGAATAATCCTCAAGTAATTGAGGCAAAAAAAAGAGGAATAAAAATTCTTTCACAGGCGCAAGTTTTAGGCAAAATTATGGAAAAATTTAAGAAGAAAATAGCGGTCTGTGGCAGTCATGGAAAAACAACCACCGCCTCACTTCTTGCATACTCACTAATTAAGCTAGGAGAAAAACCAAGCTATCTTGTTGGTTCTTCCAATTTTAATCATTTCTGGGGTGGCGATTATCAAAAAAGCGATTATTTTGTCGTCGAGGCTGATGAGTATGGGGTAAATCCCCCAGCAGACAAGACTCCCAAATTTTATTTTCTTAACCCTGATTATATTATTTCCACCAATATTGATTTTGATCACCCTGATGTTTATAAAAATATTGAAGAAACAAGAAAAGCTTTTATTAAATTTTTTAATAATAAAAAACTGATTTTAAATATTGACAATGTCCAACTATTTCAATGTTTTAAAACATTAAAGTACTCAAAATTAATAACATATGGTTTTTCAAAAAAAGCCGATTATCAAATAATAAATTGGGAAGTTAATGAACAGGGTTCAACGTTTACCCTTCTTTATCACCCTAAACAAAGGAATAATTTCATTCTAAGTTCATCTTCATCCTTAGCTTTTAAGAATAACAATTTGGTTAATTTTAAAATTTCCCTTTTTGGAAAACATAATATCTCCAATGCCGCTGCCGTAATAGCTCAACTGCTTCTTTTAGGTTTTAAACCTGATGAAATAAAAAAAGCGATGTTAGACTTCAAAGGAGCCAGAAGGCGATTTGAAGTGGTTTACCAAAAAAATAATCAGTATCTAATAGATGATTACGCTCATCACCCAAATGAAATTAAGGCAACGATAAAGGCAGCAAAACTAAGGTTCCCTAAAAGAAAAATTATGGTTATTTTTCAACCCCATACCTATTCTCGGACATTATCGCTTCTTGAGGATTTTGCTAAAAGTTTGTCTTATGCCGATAAGGCACTTATTTTGCCTATTTTTCCCTCAGCAAGGGAGAAAGGGATAAATTTTAAAATTTCATCAGCGGCTATTGCCAAACTTAATCCTGATAAATTAATATATATTTCTTCAAAAAATCAGTTACTCCAAGTTCTTTCTTCTTTTCTTGACTCTCAAGAGATAATTTTTACCATGGGAGCAGGGGATGTATATAAGCTAAAAGATGATATAATAAAGATTATCTCAAATGCCAAATCTTAAAAGTCCAATTAAATTTGAAAAAAATAAAGATTTATTTGGCTATTTAACCATAAGAAGCCATGTCAGGGCAGAGCTTTATTTTGAAGCAAAAACAAGAGAAGATTTAATTTTAGCTAAACAATATTCTATAGAAAAAAATCTTCCTCTATTTTTACTTGGTGGCGGGTCTAATTTAGCACCTTTAAAAAACATAATTTCGGGTTTGGTGGTTCGCAATATTTACACAAAAAAAAAGATTTTAACCGAAAGTAAAGACTATGTTACTCTTTTAATTTCTTCTGGTTATCCCGTTTCTAAATTAGTAGCAGAAGCAATTGAGGCTGGTTGGGAGGGATTTGAATATCATCGAGGGCTTCCCGGTACCGTGGGAGGAGCAATTTATATGAATTCAAAGTGGACGCGACCGCCAAGTTATTTTGCTGATAACCTTTTGCACGCTTATCTTCTTGATAGAAACGGAAGGATTAAAAAGGTGGATAAAAACTATTTTCGATTTGCTTATGACTTTAGCATTCTCCAAAAAACAGGAGAAATTGTTTTAGAAGCTGTTTTTCGGCTAAAAAAAACTAACCCTTTAATTCTTAAAAAAAGAGCCGAGGAAGCTTTAAATTATAGAAAAAAAACTCAGCCGTCTGGCGTGGCAACTAGTGGTTGTTTTTTTAGAAATATTGAAGGGATTTCAGCTGGATACTTAATTGACAAGGCCGGACTGAAAGGATTTTCGGTTGGTGATTACATGGTTTCTGATATTCATGCAAATTTTATCATCAATAAGGGAAATGGCAGACCGGAAGAATTGAAGAATCTTATAGATATAATTAAACAAAGAGTTAAAGAAAAATTTAATATTGAGCTGGAAGAAGAGGTAATACTAATATAAATCAAAAATCAAAATTAAAAAATCAAAATGAAAAATTAAAATGTAAAATTATTTTTTGATTTTTGATAGGTAATTTTGATATTTAATATTTGTGTTTTGATATTTTTATGGAGGATGCTTATATTATCAAAGGTGGAAAGCCTTTACGCGGCCAAGTAAAATTATCGGGCGCTAAGAATGTTGCTTTAAAGGTAATTATTGCTAGTTTAATGTTTGAGGGTAAAGTAATTTTAAAAAACGTGCCGCGAATAAATGATGTTTTAGAGCTTCTTCATCTAATCAAGATTTTAGGGGGGAGGGCAGAATTTATTGAAGAAAATACTCTTCAAATTGAAGGGAAAAAATTAAGCAAAAATAAGGTTGACTTATATCATGGATCAAAAGTTAGAGTATCCTTTATGTTGGCAGCCCCTCTTCTTTATCAATTTAAAGAATGTTTTATTCCCAATCCTGGCGGTTGTCGCATCGGCGCCAGACCAATTGACCGAATCGTTGAGGGAATGAGGAAAATAGGAATAATGGTAGAATATGACTCTCAAACTGGTTTCTATAAAGTTTCTCTTGAAAAAAAACCAGGTGGTTATTATCGTTTTCCCAAACCTTCTCATACAGGCACTGAATTTTTAATTCTTCTTTCAGCTTTATCCGATAAAAAAACAATTATAGAAAATGCGGCTATGGAACCTGAGGTTGATGAGTTAATCCGTTTTTTAAATGAATCAGGAGGCAATATTTACCGTCGACAATCAACAATTGTCATCGAAGGTGTTTCTAAATTAAAGCAAAAAAAAGTTTTTAATATTATCGCCGATCGCAATGAAGCAGTTACTTATGCTAGTTTAGCTGTTGCCAGTGGCGGTGAGATAAAAATTGGAAAAATTCCATTTCCTTTAATTGCCACTTTTATCAAAAAACTTGAGACGGTTGGAGGAGGTTTTATTCAATTGGGTGAGGGAGAATATAAGTTTTTTTATCAAAAAAGATTAAAATCATCCCGGATAGAGACATCACCTCACCCGGGATTTATGACTGATTGGCAACCTAATTGGGCGGTATTAATGACCCAAGCCTCGGGTGAGTCGATTATTATTGAACGCGTATTTGAAAATCGCTTTTCTTATGTGGGGGAGTTGAAAAAACTTGGTGCTCAAATTAATTTTATTGAAATACCAATTAAAAACCCCGAAAGTTATTTTTTCTTTAATTTTGATCCCCAAAAAATATATCAGCAAGCAATAAGAATAATTGGCCCACAAACTCTTCACGGAGGTGTTCTTAATATCCACGATTTAAGAGCAGGCGCTACTTTGGTAATTGCGGCTTTGGTAGCTCCTGAAGAATCGATTATCAATGGTGCTTCAATTTTGGAGCGCGGATATGAGAATTTTGTTGATAAGATTAAGATTCTTGGTGGAGAAATTAGAAAGATTTAAAACATTAAATTATGAAAAAAATTAAAAATATTCTCATTTTAGCTGCCGGTGATAGTACTCGTTTTTGGCCACTTAGAGATAAACAATTTTTTTCATTTTTAGGAAAACCTCTTTTAGTTCATCTTATCGAAGACCTTCTTGACTACGGCCAAAATATTATTGTTGTTTCTTCCTCCTCTATCAAAGATAAATTAGTAAGTTTAGTTGGTAATAAAGTTGAGATTATTACCCAAGATAGTCGTCTAACAGGAATGGCCGGAGCGATTTTTTCAGCAAAAAATAAAATTAATGGTGAAGTTTTAATCTTGAATGCAAGTGATATTATTAATTTTAATATTTTAACTCAATTTATCGATAAGCTAAAAAAAGAAAAATTAAAAATTCTATTGTTAGCAAAAAAAGTAAAAGAATATTTTCCGGGAGGCTATTTAAAATTAAAGGGTGGGAGAATAGTTGAAATTATAGAAAAACCGACTCCGAGAGAGGCTCCTTCTAATATGGTTAAATTGGTTTTTGACTATTTTTTTGATTTTCAAAAACTGGTTAAAATTATCCAAAATACAAAAACTGGAAACGACGATCAGTATGAGCAAGCAGTTACTCAGTTATTAAAAAAATATCATCAAGAAACCGATTACATTTTGTATGATAGTTTTTGGTACCCAATAAAATATCCTTGGCAGGTTCTTCCAGCCTTGAAATATTTTTTAGGAAAACTTGACGGAGATAAAGTAAAATTAGGCAAAAATGTAAAAATTGGTCAAGGGGTAAAGATAGTTGGGCCAACATATATTGGTGATAATACGATTATTGGCGATTTTGTTTTAATAAGAGAAAGTATTATTGAGAATAATTGTCTCATTGGAGCTTTTTCAGAAGTAGCCCGTTCCTATTTAGGAGAAAAAGTTTATCTTCATAGAAATTACGTTGGTGATTCTATCCTTGATAAAAATGTTCTTTTAGGAGCAGGAGCAGTTTTAGCTAATTTCCGCTTTGACAGCCAACCAATTAAAAACACTTATTTGAGTAAGCTAGGATCAATAATAGGTGAAGGAAGCAAAATTGGGGCCAATGCGACAATTCTTCCCGGGGTAAAAATTGGCAGGAATACTTTTATTGGGCCGTTGGAGATGGTTGATAAAGATATTGAAGACAATAAGTTTGTTTTTAAAGGGAAGATATCAGAAAATAAATATCGATTTCCTGTTAAATAAAATTATTAATTAAAAAGGGCGAGTATCTATGAAAAAAGTAACGGTTATCGGTGGAGGAACAGGAACATTTGTTGTCCTTTCTGAATTAAAAAAATACCCTCTCGATTTAGGGGTGGTAGTATCAATGATGGATTCGGGTGGTTCAACTGGTAGGTTGAGAGATCAGTTAGGGGTACTGCCGCCAGGAGATTTAAGGCAATGCTTAGTAGCGTTATCTGACGCTCCAATTTTATGGAGAAAACTATTTCTCTATCGTTTTGAAACAGGAGATTTGGCTGGCCATAATTTTGGCAATATCTTTATTTCAGCATTGGAGAAAATAACCTCCTCCTATGAAGAAGTCGTTAAGGCAGCCTCTTATATTCTTAAAACAAAGGGTATGGTTATTCCGGTTACCTTTGAAAAAACCAATATGTGTGTGGAATATGCTAATGGAAAAATAGTTAGAGGCGAAGGAAAAATAGATAAAAATTATAAGGAAAAGTCAAAAATAATTAAGGCTTTTCTTGATCCCAAAGTCTTTGCCAATTCTCAAGCAATAAAACGACTTTTATCCTCTGATTATATTATTATTGGTCCAGGTGATGTCTACACCAGTATCGTGCCGGTGCTTTTGGTAAGCGGGATAAAAGAGGCAATAAAAAAAAGTAAAGGAAAAATAATTTATATTTTAAACCTAATGACAAAATCAGGTCAAACCACCAATTATAAAGCGAGTGATCATTTAAATGATATTACCTTTTATCTCGGTCGGCAACCGGAAATAATTATTATAAATAATGGAAAAATTCCAAAAGAAATTATTAATTGGTATAACTCATGGGGGGAACAAGTGGTTATTAATGACTTAGAAGATTTTAATTATCCAACAAAAGTTATCCTTGCTGATGTAGTTGACCGGAAAAAAATAGAAAAAAGCAAAGGTGATATTTTGGTTGATCCTTTAGTGCGCAGCATCCTAAGACACGATCCAAAAAAAATTGCTAAAATACTAAAAAAGGTTATCCTATGATTAAAAAACAAATATTTTCCTTTAAAAATGCTCTTTCTGGAGTAAAATGGGTAGTCTCGACCCAAAGAAATTTTAAAATTCATCTTTTTTTATCTTTTTTAGCGATAACTGGAGGAGCGTTTTTTCAAATTTCCTACCAAGAGTTTTTAGTAATTTTAGTCTTAATTTTTCTTGGATTAGCTTTAGAAACAGTCAATACTGCTATTGAAGAAACAATTGATGCTTTACATAAAGAAAAAAGTGAAGAGATAAGGATTGCCAAAGATGTTGCGGCAGCGGCAATGTTTATTTTTGCCGTGGGAGCATTTACTATTGCTTGTATTATTTTTATTCCAAGAATATCTCAATTTCTAATTTCTAATTTCTAATTTTCTTATGTCAACTTATCTTTTCGCCGTTTTTACTGCTTTTGTCATTAATTTTATTCTTATTATTCCTTTTATAAATTTTTTATATCAATTAAAGTTTCAAAGACAGCCTCAAAAAACTAAAGATATTTTTGATAAACCAACACCAATTTTTGACCGATTTCATCAACATAAGGCAGGAACACCAGTTGGAGGGGGAATTCTTTTAATTACCACCACCATTACCGTATTTTTTTTATTTCTGCTCACTTATTTTTTTCTTAAGGAAAAAATATTAACAAATTATCCATCGCTTTTAGCAGAGGTTAAAATTATTCTTTTTGCTTTTATTTCTTTTGCTTTTTTAGGTCTTTTTGATGATCTAAATAAAATTTTTTTCTGGCAAAAGACTCATTTTTTTGGCTTGAGATTTCGTCACAAATTGATACTAGAATTGATTCTTTCCTTAATTATTTCTTATTGGTTATTTGCCGATCTTAAAATCCAAATTATTCATATTCCTTTTTTTGGAGTTTTTAATCTTTCTTATTTTTATATTCTGTTTTCAACCTTTGTTATTACTGCCTTTGCTAATGCGGTAAATATTACTGATGGATTAGATGGTCTCGCTTCAGGAATTTTAATGATCACCCTTATTTCCTTTTGGGTTGTTTCCCGTTCCATTTTAGATGTGCCAACCTCTTTGTTTATTGCCGCCTGGTTAGGAGGAATTATTGCTTTTCTTTATTTCAATATTTATCCGGCAAGAATTTTTTTAGGAGATGCTGGTTCTTTATCTTTTGGTGCTACTTTTGCTGTTATTGGACTCATTTTGGGGAAAGCTTTTGCTTTACCGATTATAGGCGGGGTTTTTGTAATTGAAATTTTTACTTCATTAGTTCAGATCCTGGGAAAAAAATTTTTAAAGAAACGCATATTCCCTGCTGCCCCTTTGCACTTATGGCTTCAACTTAAAGGTTGGGAAGAACCAAAGATTGTTATGCGTCTTTGGCTTACTTCTATTATCTTGGCAGTTTTAGGGTTGATGATTGCTTTCATGAAATAACGCGGATTAACACAGATTTTAGAAGGGACACAGATTTACACTGATGATAAAATAGATAGTATGAGTAGCCAAGAGATTAAAAGATTAAAAAAGAAATA
>JBKBJJ010000040.1:0-6745 GCA_046293855.1 Microgenomates group bacterium
TTTAACCCGATTTTTAACAAAAGGCGGTCAGTATCCAGACTATACTATCCGTCTTTATCGCAACGGTTATGCCCGGTTTCCCTGCCGCGATGTCCATGAGAATGTGGAGATAATAAATCCGAAATCCGAAATCCGAAATCCAAAACAATCCGATAAAGACGGATCAAATCCCAATGACCAAGATTCCAAACAAGTTGGTTATCTAAAAAACCCCATTTTGCACTATGCTGACCCGGATTTTTCTCGTTATTTAATACGTTGGGATCGGTACACTACTCTTGAGGTAGAAAGACTATCTAATATCCAATATCCAATATCCAATATCAAAATTTTTTTTATGTTTTTGAAATATTTTTTTTGGAAACCGGTGGCAACTTTTTTTTCTATATACATTCGTCATAAAGGTTTTATAGACGGTTTCCCCGGCTTTGTTTTTGCTTTGTTTTCCTCAATCCGCTTTTGGGTGATTTACATCAAGTGGTGGCAAAGACGGTTGAAATTAGTTGAAATCGGTTGAAATCAGTTATAATCAGTTAAAATCAGTTAGAATCGGTTATAACCAGTTAAAAAAATTGGTTGAAATCGGTTTGGGTCGTTTGGGTATTGTCAATTCAAAGGCGATAGACATACACTTATCATAACACGATCGTATCATCATAAGTGTATATATATAAATTTGTCTTGAAATATGGAAAAAAATTTGTTATTTTTGATATTATGTTAATAATTTAAATTTTATTCTATGGAAAACAAAAAATCCTCTAAATTTGGTTTAGGTTTAATTTTAGGTTCAGTTATCGGTGCTATCACCGCCTTATTTGTTGCTCCCAAAACTGGAAAAGAGATGAGGGAGCTGGCAAAAAAGTTGCTGGAGGAGGAGGTGGAGAAAATTAAAAAAGAGGTGGGGAAGATTGATAAGAGAAAATTTAAAAAAGCAGTGGAGAGGGTTTTGGAGAAAGTGAAAAAAGAGGCAAAAAGTGAGGCAAAGGAGTTGGGCAAGATTAAAAGACAATTAATGAGCAAGTGGCAGGCTTACCAGAAAAAACAGAAGGCGCCTAACACCTAACTTCTAACATAACACCAATCTCTAAATTAGCTTCCCTAAAAAAGGCAAGGAAAGAGTTTTTTAAATTTAGGAATAAATTTGACAACCTTCGTTGTTAAAATTATTGACTGAAAATTGATGAGAAAGTTCAAACCATAAGGTTGGGGAGTTTCCCTCTGTTCTATTTTTTGCTATAATTTCTCTATATGCTCAACTGGGATTATGATCTGCCGAAAAACTGGAAGCCAAAAACAGATTTTGAGTGGGAGTGGTATTTAACCCGCCGGATCAATTATGGCGATTTTAAAGGTTTAAAAAAAGAAGTAGTTAGAAAATTTTTCCCTAAGATTAAAAAACTTCTTGATCCGGGAAAAAGAATGATGTTAGAAAATTATTTTGGAAAATGATAAAACTAACTAAAGGAAAAAAATTAGAAAAAATTTCGCCTCTTTTACCGTTTTCATCTGAAAGAAAAAAGAAAATTATTGAAAAAATCAGGGTTTTTTTTAAAGAAAAAAATCAAAAGTTTTTATCAAGAATGTGGGAAGATTGATATTATTTCTTTCTTCCATATCTCTCCTTTGATAGTTTGACAATCTTCTCCCGATTTTCGTTTTTGAGGGAAGGCAAAGGTAAAGTTTTAGCAGGGAAGGGAGAGGAGGTCATCCCATCAATGGAAAGTTTTAAAACTATTTCATGTTTTCCCAAAGAGACAAGATCGTTTTCGGTATAAATTTCTGCAAATTCGCGAGTTAAAATATAAGCATCACGGGCACCAACAACAAAAGAGATTAAAGTCCCAACGTTGCCAAAAATGGCTTTTGATACCGCTTCATCAAGCTGGTCAATATATTGATTAGCCAAAGTTAAAGACAGTCGATATTTTCTTGCTTCAGAGAGGATTTTAATAAAAGAGCTGGTGGCAAAGTTTTGAAACTCATCAACATAAAGAAAAAAATCGCGTCGCTCCTGTTCTTTTTGAAAACTTCTATTCATCGCTGCCAGTTGGATTTGAGTGATGACCATTGCTCCAAGCAAAGCAGCGTTGTCTTCGCCTAATTTTCCTTGAGAAAGATTTAAAATTAGAATTTTTCCCTCGTTCATTATTTGCTCCAAGTTAATCGTTGATTTAGTTTTGCCAATGATATTTCTTATCATCCGGGATGTGACAAATTGGCCAACTTTATTTTGAATAGGGGAGATGGCTTCTGATTTTAATCTATCTGGCATTCGAGCAAACTCTTTTTCCCAAAAGTTTTTCAAAACCGGATCAGTTAACTGGCGGATAACCTTTTTCCGATAGTCAGGATTAGCTAATAAACTTAAAACATCAACTAAAGTGGAATTGGGAGTTTCCAGAAGAGTCAAAATAACATTGCGCAAAATGTATTCAAGCCTTGGTCCCCAGCTGTCTTTGTAAAGTTTATAAAAAATGGAGACAATGCCGGAGGCGACTAAATCTTTTTGCTGACGGTTTTTAACTTCCAAAACATTTAAAGAAAATGGGCGATCAAGATCAAAAGGCTCAAGGTAAACAACATCATTAATCCTTCTTTTGGGAATATAGTCCAAGATCGTCTCTGACAAATCGCCATGAGGATCAATAATTCCTAAACCGCGGCCTTTTCGGATATCATCAATAGCCATATTGGCAATAAGAGTGGATTTGCCGGCGCCGGTTTTGCCGATGATGTAAACATGTTTTCGCCGATCTTCGGTTTTTATGCCAAAGATAGTTTCTTTGTTTTTAAATTCAGTCTTGGCGAAGAAATTTATCGATTGATGAAGGTTTAAAGCGGATTGACGCAAATAGGCAATCGGCAGATTCTCCGGCGGCTCGCCTTTTAAAGTCTTCCCCCAAGCAATATTTCTAATCCCTGACAAAAGATATCCTGGCGGGTGCCAAATGGTTGCCAACTCTTGGGCATTTAGCACTTGATGTTGTTTTTCAAAATAGGAAAAAGAGCGGTTTTTGATTTTTGTCAAAAGCCAGTTTTTAAAAATTAAAGGTTTTTTAAAGACAAACTGATTGCCTTCCCCCAAAGAAAAAGAACCAAAAGTGCCGGCTAAATTAAGCAAAAATGGATATGGGTTTAAATTTTTATCGCTTGAGGAAGATAAAAGTCTAATAGCCACTTTTCCTCCTTGGAACGAGGCTTTTTTCATCATAATAAGTTTTAGGGGATTTTGAGTGTAGCGGTTGGCGGTGGCATCATAGTACATTTTTGAGGCGGCGGCGGTTGTTTGCTCCTGCCAGGGGATATTAGTTTGGGTTAAAACAATTTGGATTAAAAATTGCAAACTTGATGGTTGTTTGGAGAGAAATCCCAGAAGGGAAGAGAGGGGATCAACATCACGAAAATCCTGATAGGTTTTTATCGGATAGTAAAAACCAGAAGTTAACACCATCTCGCCAACTGCTTTTTGGGGTTGGGTAAACATTGATTTCAACGGATCAGTTGTTGGGACAATTTTAATCTGAGGAAAAGAGGAGGATAAAAGACTAGTGATTAAAGTCTTTTTAGAGGAGGGGCAGGTGATATAAAAATAAACCGTTTGGTTTAAAAGGTAAATTTCAAAAGAGTAAATGGCAGGGGCACCAAATAAAAGCCTTTTTAGCAAAGATACAGATTGATAGGGGACAAGCGAAGCAAAAATTTGGGTGGCTGACTCAATGGGTGTTTCATCGTCTTTTGGATTGCGAATTTGAAGGAAAGATAGACTATGCATAAAAGAAATTATAACAAAAGATTCTTCTATATTTATTAGTTTACCCTTGAATTAGTTTACCTCAGGCGGATGATTTCCGCCAAAGGCGAGTTTGGGCTGAGGACCTTAAGTGTTAAGCTCGGGGAGCGCTCCACTACTGCGATTACCATATAGTCATTGAGATGAATGATTGAATAAGGGAATTTTTGCGTATCTTCAGGTTAAATTCTAAGAAATTTGCAAGCATTACCCAATCTTTAACTTCAAGACCATCAATTATGACAAGATACAACCTGACCATATTCATTAGACCTCTTGCGTAATTAGCGACTATAAGTTATAAAAATAAGCAATTAAGGTTGTTTTAATAATCTAAATTCCTTAAAAATAATAATAATTTTTTAGATTATTCTATCAACCCGATACTAATTACGCAATACATCTATTATATTATTCACTATATTGTTGGGTTTTTTGTTGGATTGTAATTTTTATTTAGCCTTGCAACTTTAAAACGACCGTATAAAAGTTGTCTATATAAAATTTATTTCGCTTGATAACTTTGAAGCGACCGCATTAAAATAGTATATACAAAATGGTAAGAACAAGGATAAAATTCAAACCAGGTCAGATAAAAGAGGTTGTTTTAGCGGCAATTGGAATTAGTTTAGTTTTGGGCGGGTCAGTTTTTATCACTCCTAATTTTCCAATCGTTTTGGCCGGATTGATTAAAATTGTCCAAGAGCTTAAGAATATCAAAATTCCCAAATTCAAAATAAAAAGAGTTTTAAAAAATTTAGAAAAAAGAAAGATTATTTCCTTAGAGAAAAAAGGCGAAGAAGTGATAGTTAAAGTTTTAGACAATAAGAATGTTGAAATTTTAAAATACTCAATAAAAAAACTTCTAGAACTTAAAGCTAAGAAAAAAGCCTGGAGTAAAAAATGGTTTTTGGTGGCTTTTGATGTGCCGGAGGGAGAGAGAAATAAAAGAAATTATTTAAGAAAATTTTTGACAGATATCGGTTTTTATCAATATCAAAAAAGCATTTATGTTTATCCATATGAGTGTGAAGAAGAAGTAGGATTGATTAAAAAGATTGTAGAGGGAGGAGAATATATTAGCTACATTGTTGCTGAACGGTTGGAGAAAGAAACGGAATTGAAAATCTTTTTCCAATTAGCTTGACAAATTTGATGCGGTCGCACCAAAGTGGTTAATATTTATGGCCATCATCGATATGAAAAAAATTGCTGAGAAGTTAGATAAAAAAGGAGAAATATTATTTTATTGTAGTTGTGGGTGTAAAAGTCAATTATTATTAGTTGATTTTGAGGAAGGAAGAGTTGAGTTTAACACTCGTTTAGAGGGAAGGAGAAGATGGACGGGAGCAGTATTAGATGCTAAAGGGGTAAAAAAATTAAAGAAATTTCTTGAGGAGAGAAATAAAGCTTAAAATCATCAACCCAAATCCCAAAAACTGCAAATATTGAGGAAGAAAAATAATTATTATTTCATTTTGAGATTTAAGATTTAAATTTTGATTTTTTATTATCCACCCATTCGCCCAGTTGTTAACCAAAACATGATCTTTAATTTCTTGTCCAAAGAGGAAAGGGAAATAGGTATTTATAAATTGAAAATTGAAAATTGAAAATTGAAACTTTGGTATTTGATATGCTTTCCAGCCGGGGTGATAGGATTGAGAAAGATAAATTGATATTGGATATTTGATATTAGATATTGGGGGTAAAGAAATTTGGTAAGTAAAATAATTAAGTTTTTTAGCGACAAAATTATCCAAATCAATATTTCTATCTTGAACACGATCGGGTAAAAGATGGAATTTTGGGGAAGTAAGGCGGAGGGATTTTAAATTATCGTAGGGGAAAAGATAAACTTCTAAATCAGTAAGGATATTTTTTGATTTTAAATTTTCATAGGAGTTTTCATGAAAAGTAATACTGTAACCTAATCCATATTGATATTTTGGGGGTAGAATAAGAAACTCTTCATCTTCTTTTAATCGCTCTTCTAAAAATTCTTGTTTTTTTGTTTGATCTAAAACATAGAAAAAAAGTCTTCGTCCTGATATATTTTTATTTTTTACTTTTATTAAATATCCATATTTTTGAGAAAGGTAAGGAAGAGAAAAACCAAAACATAAAGTATTTTTAAAACATTGTTCTTTGTGAATACTTTTGATATCAACCTTTTCAAGAAGAATTTTGGCAAAAGTTATTTGTAAATGATTATCAGTTATTAATTGGGCATTAATTTTTCCAGAATAAGTAGCTAATTTGTCATTTTGATAAAGAAATGCTTGAAAGTTATTCTTAGGCAAATCTACTTTATACTTTGAAAAATCAATATTGTCAACCACATCAATTAAAAATTTATTTTTTATTTCTTTAATCTGCCAGTTTTTATCCTTCAAGCGAGTTTGGGTAGTGAGATCCAAAAAAGGATAATAAATATCAAAAGCAGTGTTTTCAGTATAGTAATCTCCAAAATCAAAAAAAGCCTTGTCATTATTAGTTAGTTTAATTTTTGGTCCAATCTTTGGTAGATTGCTTTTAAAAGAAACAAAATCTTTTTTATTTTTATCATCTTTAACTTGATATAAAGCAATATTTGGCCATTTTTTAACAAGGGATATTTTTGAACTGGCTGTCAATAGCTTGTTAAGGCGATCATATTGGAGTCCTTTCATTGTACCAATAACTGGAAGCAGCGAATAATCAACCAGAAGATAATCAATATCATATTTTTCCAAAATTTTTTCAAAACGGATTAAATCTTCAGCTTCCAAAGCCTCTTTAACTTCCCAAAAATAACCTTCACTTTTATCGCTCCAAACATCAAAAGTGCGCGACACTATTGGTTGCTCAATCCCATACCATAAAAATCCACTGCCATTATACCCCCAGCGATGAAAAAACCAGCCCCAGAAAGTGTAGTCAGGGAAAAGAGCAATTCTTTTGTTTTTATCG
>JBKBJJ010000041.1:0-6457 GCA_046293855.1 Microgenomates group bacterium
ATCCGCAGATGCAGAAATGGCTACATCTGCAAATTTGTTATCATCAGGATCGTCATGAATTATGCCCCAAAGGTAAAAGGGCTCCGTAAAAATTACGTTTGTTGCCGTGCACAAAATATCGAACACCAAATTTGCAGTCGTTTCGGAATAGAAGTCCGCTAATTTTTCAGCATACTCTGCGAGTATCTCCGTACTGACTATACAATCAAAGGATTTTTTTTCAAAAGCGATATAAAAAGATATTTCCTTATTGATTAAGCGGTTATAATTTCTTAAAAAATTTTTAAAATTGTGGTTTTCCCCAGCAATCTATCAGGTTATTTAGATTGTCGTTGCGGTTTATTTTTCTTAATCGAGAAAATAAGAATATGAATGAAAATCTTAAATCTCAAAATTCAAATCTCAAATCCAAAACTTTAATCTTAAATCTTAAATCTTAAATCTAAAATAAGAATAAGAACTAATAATAGGATTGTTAATTGAAAATTGAAAATTGAAAATTGAAAATTTATTATGTATATCTTTGTCGATCGTTTAAAAGTAACAATTAAAAATGAGGATTGATAAATCTTTTTGCTAAAATTATCCTTATGAAAAAACCTTCCTGGGATGAGTATTTTATGAAGATTGCCGAGGTGGTTAGATCGCGAGCTGATTGTCTTCGAAGAAGGGTGGGGGCGATTGTTGTGAAGGATTTTCGGATTTTATCAACCGGGTATAATGGTACTCCTTACGGTATAAAAAATTGCCGCCAGGGAGGTTGTCAGCGCTGTCTTCTTCGTCAGAGGGGAAAATTAAAATCGGGAGAGAATGAAGAATCTTGTATCTGTCTTCACGCTGAACAAAACGCCGTGATTCAGGCAGCATATTTGGGAGTATCAACCAAAGGCGCCACTTTATACTCAACCACCAACCCTTGCTCAACCTGCGCCAAAATGTTAATTAATGCGGGAATCGTCAGAGTTGTCTGCAGAGTGGAGCATCATGATAAGGAGGGGATAAAACTTCTGGAAAAGGGAAAAATTAAAATCGATATTCGATATTAGATATTCGATATTGGGAGTTTATGAGCAAAGTAATTACTTTAGAAAAATTAGAGATTTATCAATTATCAATAAAACTTTCTCAAATTAGTTGGGAGATTTACCAAGGATTAGATTGGCAGATAAAAAAAATTATTGGTGATCAATTTATTGAGGCTACTGATTCCGTGGGAGGGAACATTGCTGAAGGGTATGGAAGGTTTCATTATTTAGACCGGATTAAATTTATGTATAATGCTCGCGGATCACTTCTTGAATCAAGACATTGGTTTGAGAGATTAAGAGAAAGAGATTTAATAAAAGATAAAAAATTGATAAGAGATTATTTAACAGTCTACGAAAAACTTCGACCTAAATTAAACAGTTTTATTGACTCTTTATACAAAAGCCAAAATGCTTCTTTTTCCTAATATCCAATATCGAATATCCAATATCTTTTTAAAGGTATTTTTTATAATAACTTTTTTTGTTTTAGTTGACTCAGTATCAGCGGTTGAAAATAATAAATTTGGTATTCATCTTGCCCAGCCTCATTTTCAGGATTTGGAGGCGGCGGCTAAATTGGTCAACTCCTCAGGGGGTGATTGGGGATATGTCACTTTGGTAATTCAAGAAAATGATCGAGACAGAGGAAAATGGCAGGAGATTTTTGATAGGCTTCGAGAGCTTCATCTTATTCCCATCATCCGCTTGGCAACAAAACCAGAAGGGTCATCTTGGCGACGACCACAAAAAAATGATGGCAAAGAGTGGGCCGATTTTCTTGATTCGCTAAACTGGGTGGTGAAAAATCGCTATGTGGTTTTGTTTAACGAGCCCAATCACGGGAGTGAATGGGGAGGAGCGGTTGATCCGCAAGATTATGCTCAAGTAGCCTTTTCTTTTGCTAAAGCCTTAAAAGAGAAAAATAAAGATTTTTTTGTTATGTTGGCAGGGCTTGATGCCTCAGCTCCTCACCAGATGCCACAGTTTGAAGATGAGGAAATATTTTTAAAAGAATTACTTTTTACCGCGAGAGAGTTGGTTGAAAGTGAGAACACCCAAAAAAATAGCAATCAAAACCAAAGCAGTGGCAATTTGAACGTTGGCAGTAATATCCCAGATATCAGGCTTCATATCATTTCTTCTAATTTAAAACTAAGCCACGTAAAAAATATAGCAAGAATAATATCAAATGTCAACACTATAAATGCCTTTAAACCAGCAGTTATAGAGAAATTTGGAGTAATAAATACCACCCTAAACCAGCCAGCAGATAGGTTGATTGACAACCCAGAAAACGTTCTTAAAAGGGCTTTTTTTGATTTTTTAGAAAAAGAAAACTTCATTAAAACAATTAAAGCAGAGGAAAAAATTTCTGTCAACAAAGATCTTTTTGATTATATTGACGGTTGGGCCTCCCATTCATATCCAAATCCGGGATTTTCTGGGAGTCCGCTAGATAGTGGTCGGGGGACGGTGAGGACTTATAGGTGGGAGTTGGAATTGTTAAGAAGTCTTGGTGTCAATAAAGATTTGCCGGTTTTTATAACAGAGACGGGATGGAAGAGGGATATTCGATATTCGATATTGGATATTGGGAATGATAGAATAGCTGAGAATTTTAAGATTGCTTTTGAGCAGATTTGGGGGCCGGATGAGCGGGTTTTGGCAGTCACTCCTTTTGTTTTAGATTATCAAAGCGAGCCGTTTTTGGGATTTTCTTGGAGGAAATATCAATCGCAAGAATTTTATCCACTGTATTATGCTGTTCAATCACTGCCAAAAACAAAAGGAGCGCCGGAGAGAGTAGAGAAGGGGGAGATAGATTTTGATTTGCCAAAAGAGCTTCTGGAGCAGTCAACTTATCAATTTAAAATTAAACTGAAAAATTTTGGTCAGGCGATATGGGATAAAAATGAAGGATATTCGATATTAGATATTCGATATTGGAAAAGTAAGGAACAGTTAGTAATCATTAAAATGGGAGAGATTGGGAAAATTAAGCCATTTGAGGAGAGAGAAGTTAATTTTTTTGTTGAAACAGTGGCTCATCGAGAAGATGTTCGGTCAAAAATTGAGACGGTGGGGTTTGAATTGAGAAAAAATGGGAAGAAAATTTTAGAAAATAGCCCGCCAGCTGGCGGGTGGCAGTTTAAAATTATCCCATTGCCAAGCCTTAAATTTAATGTTAACCTTTTTCCTAAGCTAAATGAAAAAGGAGATGATTTTGAGATTCAGATTTTCGATGAGAGGGAAAAGTTGATTTTTAAAAAGAGTAAATTAAAAGTGGAACACGGTGTTGGCATAGTTGGCAGTATTCAATATATCATCCCTGGGAAAAAATACCGTCTGGTTGTTTTAAAGCCCTATTATTTACCCCGACAAAATTTTTTAACTTTTCAAAAAGGAGAAAATAAGATTAAATTTAAACCACTGATTCCGGCTGATTTTGACAGAAATGGTCGGCTTTCATTTGGTGATTTTATCTCCTTGATTAAAAATCCTTTACTTTTTAAATTATTTTTACCGTAAAGTTTATTATCCTGTAGTAGGAAAATTTTGTTGTTCAAATTTTTTACATTTTTATTTGATTATAGATGCTATTAAAAAGCTTATAAAATAAGAGTTTTATTAAATAATTATTCGATAACAGATTATTCTTGACTTTTATTATTTTTTAAAGGTACAATAAAAAAATGAGCAATTTAAAAACAGTTGTTCTTTCCTTAGTTTTTTTAATTTTTGCTTTATACCTAATTAAGATTTTTGATATTGCTTATCCCTTAACCATTGTTTCCACCAGCAAAACAAGTGAGCTAGCTGTTGTTGGCGAGGCAAAAATTGATGTATCCCCAGACACAGCATATATTAATTTGGGAATTAATACTTCTGAAAAGACAGTTTCTCAAGTGCGCGAAAAAATAGATAAAGTTAATAATAATTTTGTTAACGAAATGAAAAAGCTGGGAATTAAAAAAGAACAGATAAAAACAATCAACTACTCGATTTACCCAAATTATGATTACAACGATGGACAAAAAATAGTTGGTTATTCAGGCAATACCAGTTTGCAAATAAAAGTAAAAGATTTTAATTTAATCAATAAAGTTTTGGAAAAAGCGGAAGGTTCAGGTATTAATCAAATAGGAGGGGTGAATTTTACAATTGATAAGCCGGAAGTTTATCGAGAAAAGGTAAGAGAAAGAGCAATTGAAAACGCTAAAAATCAAGCTCAGAAGTTAGCAAAAAGCTTAGGGATTAAATTGGGAAAAATTACCAATATTGTCGAGGCAACTCCTCAAAAGCCGATTTTGACGCAAAAAACAATAGAAGTGGGAGGAGGAGCGGATGCTTCTTCAGCATTTTTGGAGCCAGGAGCAGAGACGATTTCCACAGTGGTTACTCTTTATTTTGAGAAAAAATAATTTCGCCGAAAATCTTTCCTCTTATTTTTAATTATCACAACCTATTTCACTTAAGAGGATGAAAATTTAACGAATTGCTGGATTATTTAATTTTTTGGTTTCCATCGCCACATTCAATTAAAGATTATTAATTTTTTATTAGCTAAAGATTGATTTTAAGCTCTAAATTAAGAAAAATTAATGAAATAAGATTGGTGAAAAGTAAAGAATGATTGACTTATTAAGCGACGACCGTCTCTTAATAACGCAACATTATTAATCTAAGTTATCTTAAGTCTTGTTAAAATTATCATTATGAGGGAGGAGTTTTATTGCTGTTTAGCTTTTTCTCATTTTTTAGGGATTGGGCCGGTGAGATTTAAGGCGCTTGTGGAAAGTTTTGGCTCAGCCAAAAGGGCTTATCAAGCACAAAAAGATGAGTTGGCAAAAGTTGTTGGTGAAAACTTAGCCCAAAAGTTTATCCGTTTTCGGGAGGAGTTTGATCCGCTAAAAAAAGAGGAGGAGTTGCGAAAAAAAGAAATTACAGTAATCCCTTTTTATTCTAACCTATATCCTGCCTCTTTAAAAAATATTTCCGATCCGCCGATTTGTTTGTATGTAAGGGGAGATGCTAATATTTTTAGTAATTTTTCATCTTTTTTAATTGAAGCTCGACACCATGATTTTTCGCCGACTTCACCCCCGCAAAGCGGGGGTTCCCCCAAGTCATTGGCTCAAAATCAGGTGTCTTCGCCTTTGGAAAATTTTAGCACATCATCTTTTTGTAAATTATTTTTCGCCATCGTTGGCACCCGAAAACCCACTCCTTATGGGGAGCAGGTGGCGAAAAAATTTGCTCGTGAGTTAGCCCAAGCCGGTTTTGTCATCGTCTCCGGCATGGCGATGGGGATTGATACGACAGCCCATTGGGGAGCAATTGAGGTTGGAGGGAAAACAATTGCAGTTTTAGGTTGCGGGGTTGATATTATTTATCCGGCGATTAATCGAGGGCTTTACGAAAAAATTGTCAACGGAGCTGGGGCAGTTATTTCTGAATTTCCACCAGGCCAGATGGTGGCTAAGGGTTTGTTTGTTGCTCGCAATCGGATTATTTCCGGCTTATCAGATGGGGTTTTGGTGGTTGAGGGAGCAGAAGACTCTGGCGCTTTAATAACTGCCCGCTATGCCGGGGAGCAGGGAAAAGAGGTTTTTGCTGCGCCTGGGCCTTTAACATCGCAGATGTCTGCCGCGCCAAATATTTTAATTAAAAAGGGAGCAAAACTGGTGACATCGGTTGAGGATATTTATGAGGAGTTGGATGTGAAAATTTTGCCAAAAAAGAAAGAGAAGGTGGCTAAAGATCTTTCCTTGGAGGAAAAAATGATTTTTGAGATTTTAGCAAAAGAGCCGATGATAATTGATGAACTAGCGGTAAAAATAAGGCAGCCAATTACTCAAATTTTAAACATAGTTTCTCTTTTGGAGGTTAAAGGGGTGATCGAGAAAAATCGGGAAGGAAAATATCAGGTAAGAATTTAAAAAAAGTTAAAAGCTAAAAGTTAAAAACTACAGTTTAAAATTAAAAACAGTTTAAAATTAAAAAAATCATATTTTTTTGTTATTAGTTATTTGTTATTTGACATTTGAAATTCGATATTCGATATTCGATATTAGATATTAGAAGTTAGAGGTTGGAGGTTAAACGTTAGATGTTAAAAGTTAGAAGTTAGATGATTAAAAGGAGGTGATAAAAGGTGAATAAAAATCTTTTAATTGCCGGCATTATCGTCGTTTTAGTTGGTGGATTAATTTTTATTAATAAAAAATCATCTACCCAAAAACAGTTGACTAATCTTAAAGAAACCGAGAAAAAAATTGCCAAAGATTTAGGATTAAAAAAAGGCAGTCTAAATGTTCCTAGCTACAAAAGAGCAAAGGTTGATATTGATAAATGCGGCAAAGATGCTTTTTATATTGAGGAAAAAAGCGCTGATCTTGTCAAAAATTACTGCTTGTTTAAAAAGCAAC
>JBKBJJ010000042.1:0-4067 GCA_046293855.1 Microgenomates group bacterium
ATTTCCAATTTCCTAATTTCCTAATTTCTAATATCTCATACCCTGCTTTAAAGTAATCCACCTTTAGGAGGGATCTACTTTAGGGTTTTTTAATTTCTAATATCTTAATTTCTTAATTTCTAAAACCCCAAATATCAAATATCGAATATCGAATATCCAATATCGAATATCAAAACATATTACTTTCAATTTTCTTATATATCCTAATCACCGGGTGATCAAAAACACTCCAAGTCTCCTCAGCCTGCTCATCTGGAAATTTTAATTGAAAATTGAAAATTGAAAATTGAAAATTTAATTTTGGATAAGAATCAAATTCAGCAATTTTTTTAAAACCTAACTTTCCTGAAAATAAATCACTGTAATATTGATTTAATAATGGATACTTATGTTTTAAAATTGAACATTTATTAAATAACGGAAAATTGAAAATTGAAAATTGAAAATTTCTTTGACAGGAATGGTTGGCAAATATCCTTCTTGAGGGGACAATAATATAATCTGCTTTTTGAAGATGATCTTTTAACTCTTTCTGAAGTTGTAAATTTTCATCTAAATCATAAAAATTGAAAGAAATTAATTTATAAACCTTTTTAACCTTATCACTTTCAACTGGTATTGGTAAATCAACCACATTAGCAGTCTCAGAGAGAATGTAGGCGTTCTCGGGTATGTTTTTATATATCCACTGCGAGGCGACAAAGCGGACATCCGGGTTTTGGTAAATGGAGAGATAGGCGATACCTGGATATAAAATTAAAAAATAAAAAATAAAAAATAAAAATGACAATGCAAAATGTAAAAATTTTTGATTTTTAATCGCTAATTTTGAAATTTTATCTTTGAGATTTAATATAAAAAGACTGGCAAATATTGTCATTATCGGAAATATCGGCGCCATAAATCTTGTCCATTTGGTAAATAAAAAAGCATTGGGCAAAAAATAAATTAAAAAAGCCAACCGCAATAAATTAATTTTTTTATCCCTCCAACCTAATCTTAAGAAGCCTAAGATACCTAAAATATATATCGGCCATCCCAAAGCATAGGGAAAAATTTTCTCAAGCTGAAACAAAACCGGATTTGTTCCCACAAACTGGCGGGTGTAAAAAACTACATACTTTCCCAAAGCCACCTCACTCTCATATTTAACCGAGGAAATAAATTCATTAAATGATAATAAATTGTGGGGAGAAAAAACTATAGAAAAAAACAACAATAGCCCAAAATATAGCCCTAAAATAAAAATAAATTCCTTATACCGTTTTTGATACGATCGGTCCAAAACGGTATATTCTTTATAAAAAAAAGCCACCAGTGGAAGAACAACAAAGATTAAACTCGAGATTTTTGTCGCCATCGCCAGCCCGCCAATAAGCGCCAACAAAAATACTAATTCCAAAAAATCCTTCCGATCGTTATACTTTTTTGGAATATCAATCAACTTTAGCGATAAAAAAACTGTCAACGAATAAAAAAGCATCAACAGCGACTCTGTTGTCCCAAAATGAGAAAATTGAATAAAAAAAGGAGAAAAAATAATAATTAAAAATGATAATAGATATTGGATATTAGATATTAGTTGATCCTTGTTTTTATTTTCCCAATATCGAATATCGAATATCGAATATCTCTCACCCAAAACCAGCTTAACTATTTTTATTAATACCAACGAATTTACTATCGAAGCTAAAACTGATATCAATCGCAATGATATCACCGCCTCCGGAAAAGTTATTGATTCCTCCAATCTCCCCAACAATCCCTTATAAACCTTAATCATCCCGTAGCCTAAATAGAGTGGGAACTGTCCATAAGCAAAAAAGCGGGGATTAAAACATTCTTTTAAAATTGAAAATTGAAAATTGAAAATTGAAAATCTTATAGGAAGATTACAATTTAACTGCTCAATTGTCATTGCCATATTCCTCTCATCCGGATGCATTGGGTAAGGAAGACCCCAGCCTAAATTAACAAATCTTGTATAAACCAGCAACCCCAAGACTAACAACCAACAGCCAATTATCAACAAATTTTTCCTCTTGATTTTTTCCATTTTCTAATTATAATCATTATATTTGGTTTAAAACTTGAAAACTTATTTATGAAGAAGTACGAACTCACCTTTCTTCTGAAAAAGAGTGAGGATGCCCAAAAAATTAAACAACTTCTCACTCTTGAGGAAGGAAAATTGCTAAAAGAAGAAAAATGGGGCGAAAAAACTCTTGCCTATCAAATAAAGAAAAATCGCACTGCTTTTTTTTATAATTGGTTGATAGAAATACCCCAAAATAAAATCGGGAGTTTCAGAAAAAAGCTTAATTTTGAGGAAAAAATATTAAGATATTTGTTATTAGTTTCCTAAATGACAGAAAAATTCTCTGTCAATTAAAAATATGGCTACAAGATCTTTAAATCGGGTAATTCTTATCGGTAATTTAACCCGGGATCCTGAATTAAAATATACCCCCAATGGTGTCGCTGTCTGCACCTTTGGGGTAGCAACCAACAGAAGTTGGACTACCTCCGATGGTCAAACAAAAGATGAGACTCAATATCACCGAATTGTTGCCTGGCAAAAATTAGCCGAGTTGTGTGGTAAACTCTTAAACAAAGGAAGAAAAGTATATCTTGAAGGACGTTTAACCTACAGAACTTTCACCGGTCGCGATGGACAACAACGAAATGTGGCCGAAATTGTCCTTGACGACTTTATTGTTTTCAATGATGGTAAACGCCCCCCACTCCCTGAAGAAGCAACCGCTCAAAAAACCCAAGAATCCGTGCAAGAGTCGGCCGAACCTCAAAAAGAAGTCGCTCAACCATCAGAAGAAAATATTCCTTTTGAGTCTGAAAAAGAAGAACCAAAACAACCGGAAGAAACTGAGGCAGAAAACAAAAGCGAAGATGTTAATCCCGACGATATTCCGTTTTAATTTAAAATTATAAACTATTTATAAGCAATAACTTTTATGGCGCAATGTTTTTTTTGTCAATATAAAGCGGAACCAAGTTTTAAAGACATCGATAATTTAGAGAAATTTTTATCACCAAGAAAAAAAATTCTTTCCGCAAAAAAAACTGGCACCTGCGCCAAACACCAAAGGAAATTAACTAAACAAATAAAATATGCCCGCTACCTTGGCCTTCTTCCTTATGTCTCTTACCAAGGCTTGCGGTAAAGTTTCTATAAATAAATGCTTCCTTATCACTTCCCAACTAATCAACAACCAATAATGAAAGGAGTAATCAATATTGTATAATCATTTATATGCAAATCACTATTTCTTACCCTCTTTCTTTTAACTGCCTATTAAAGAGCGGCCAAAATGTTGATTTCAATACTTTTTATCTTGAAAAAAATATTACCTGCGATATTGAAATTCCGATTGCCGAAAAACTTGGCGTAAAACCTGTCCATATCTTTCGCTACCTTAAAAAATATGTTGGTGAAAAAATTGAAAAGGGAGAAATCCTAGCTTTAAGAAAGGGGCTATTTACTACCTCAAAGATAGTCAGTGACAATCAAGGAGTAATCAAAGAAATCGATCATCATCGAGGTATTGTTGTTATATCGCAAATTCAAGAAAAAACAAAAGCCGTCAAGGCTTTTTTCAAAGGCGAGGTTTTGGAAGTAAAAAAAGGATCAATCCTTCTTAAAGTTAATAAAGGAGAAAAATTTCCAGTGAAAACTTCAACTGATAATTTTGGCGGAGAGATATTTTATTTAAAAGATCCCTCATTAGCTCTTTCAACAGCTCACTTGTCCGGAAAAATTTTATTTACAGAAAGTGTTAATGGGTATCTGCAATCGAAAACTGAAGCTTTAGGAGCAACTGGCTTTGTTCTTTTAACTAAATTACCTCAAGCCACCGATCTTCAATTTGCTCAGATTAAAAATATTGATGATTTTAAAAAAATCTTAAAACTTAATTTTCCCTATTGTCTAATCACCAAAGAAAATAGTACAATTTACTTTTACCAATAATTAATATTTTATGACCAACAGAAAATTAACCAACATTCTTTTTGTCTTATCAATTGTCATCTTTATTTTTGCTTTGGGC
>JBKBJJ010000042.1:4166-6294 GCA_046293855.1 Microgenomates group bacterium
AAAATTATAATATCTTAAATGTTGATGATAAAAAATCTCAAGCAAAAGACCTTGATTTCAGTCTATTTTGGGATACTTGGGAGAAAATAGAGCAAAAATTTATTGATAAAAAAAAGCTCGACCCAAAAAAAATGTTTTATGGGGCAATAAAAGGAATGGTTGCCTCGCTTGATGACCCTTATACTTTTTTTCTTACCCCTGAGGAAAACAAACAATCAAAACAAGATTTAGAAGGCAAATTTGAAGGAATCGGCGCCCAACTGGGGATGAAAGAAGGAAGAATTATTGTTGTTGCTCCCCTTAAAAACTCCCCTGCTGAAAAATCTGGTGTTGCCGCCGGTGATTTTATCAACAAAGTTGATGGCGCCCCAACTAAAGGCTGGACTCTTCCTCAAGCTGTTTCCAAAATCCGCGGCCCCAAAGGAACGAAAGTGACTTTAACCCTTGAAAGAAGCGGAAAAGAGATTGAAGTAACAATTACTCGTCAAGAAATAAAAATCCCCTCAATTGAGCTCTCTTATGAAAAATCAAAGGTTGCCTATCTGAAAGTTAATCAATTCGGTGAAACTACCAACGATGAGTGGGATAAAGCTGTTATCGAGGTAAAAAAACGCTGGCAAAAAAAAGAAATTAAAGGATTAATTTTAGATCTAAGAGACAATCCTGGTGGTTATTTAGAAGGGTCGGTGTATTTAGCCTCAGAATTTCTGCCCATAGGAGCCCTTGTTGTCAAACAAGAATCAACTGATTCTTTAACTAAAGACTATCGCGTTGTTCGTCCAGGTCAACTAATTAATATCCCGTTAGTTATTTTGATAAATAAAGGTTCTGCCTCAGCATCAGAAATTTTGGCTGGTAGCCTTCGCGATCATAAAAAAGCCACTTTAGTTGGGGAAAAAACCTTTGGCAAAGGCTCAGTTCAGGAGGCATTAGATCTGAAAGAAGGAGCTGGACTTCATGTAACGGTGGCAAAATGGATTTTGCCAAATGGTGATTGGATAAATAGTAAAGGAATTGAACCTGATATTAAAGTGGAAAATAAAATCAAAGAAGGAGAAACCTTAACAAAAAAGGATGATTTGCAACTTGAAAAAGCCATTGAAATTTTAATAAAATAAAATAAATATGAAAAGATTTTTATCGCTTTTGGCAATTTTAATTATTCTTTTGGCAATCGGCCAATCATCCAATCTTCTTCCAAAAATTAACTTAGAAAAATACTTAAATTTTCCAAAACCTTCCTTATCTTTACCATCCTCTTCAGTTGAAAAACAAACTGTTGTTTATGAAGAATCGGTTATCACCAAAGTTGTTGAGGAAGCTCTTCCATCGGTTGTTACTGTGGGAATAAGCAAAACTACTTCAATGAGAGATTTTTTTGAAATTAACCCCTTTGACCCCTTTTCTCCTTTCAGAAGAATCCCAGGGAAAAAACAAAAAATTGAACAAAATATTGGCAGTGGATTTATTATTTCCTCTGATGGATTGATTATCACCAACAAGCATGTCGTCTCTGATACAAGCGCCAATTATCAAGTTTTAACCAACGACAAAAAGAAATATAATGTAGAAAAAATCTATCGTGATCCTTTAAATGATTTAGCCATTTTAAAAATCAATCCGCCAGCTGGCGGACCAGCTCTTAAACCATTAAAGCTTGGAGATTCCTCAACTCTAAAACTAGGCCAACTCGTTATCGCCATCGGCACGCCTCTTGGCGAATTTACCAATACGGTTACCCAGGGAATTATCTCCGGATTAGGACGCGGCATCACCGCCGGCTCTCCTTTTGAAGGATATGTGGAGAAGCTTGATAATGTCATTCAAACTGATGCGGCAATCAATCCTGGCAACTCTGGGGGACCTCTTTTAAACTCCAAAGGAGAAGTTATTGGTATCAATACCGCAATTGCCCAGGAGGGGCAAAACATTGGTTTTGCCATCCCAGTTAATGTTGTTAAAAATCTTCTTGAAAATTTCCAAAAACAAGGAGGAAGTTTTGAAAGACCATATATCGGTGTTCGCTACAAAATGATTGATAAGCAAACAGCAATTTTAAACGATATTGTTGAGGGAGCCTATGTGGTTGAGGTGCTGGAAAACTCACCGGCCCAAAAAGCCGGCATTC
>JBKBJJ010000043.1:0-6291 GCA_046293855.1 Microgenomates group bacterium
TGTCCTTTCTAGACAAGGACTAAGAAAAGTAATTGAAAAAGAAATTCCTTATTTAGAGGAAAGAGAAAAGACCTTGTTTGGATCAAGGCAGGGAGTTGTGGCTTTGGCTGTGTGGTATTTAATTTGGTGTTTAGGAAAAGAGGGGTTTGCTTCTTTGTATAAAAAATTAATTGAAAAAAAGAAGATATTTTTAGAAAAAAAATTTAACGAATACAAAAAATTGGATAAAGAAGTAAAATTATTTACTGATAAATTTAGTTTAACCGCCGGTTTTTTTAGTAAGAAAAGGTTAAGTGAAAGTTTTAGAATTAAGATTAAATTGTTGTTAATAAATAAAAAACTCAACATTTTTTATATAAAAAAATATCATTTTTGTTATGAATCTTTTTTAAAATGAAAATATCAAAAATATTTACAAAAAAAGAAGAATTAACTTTCGATGATATACTTCTTCTTCCAGGTAAATCAAAAATTCCTCTTGAAGATGATTATAAAATAGACATCTCCACCTGGTTAACTAAGAGGACAAAAATTAAAATTCCTATTATTTCAGCCGGTATGGTCTCTGTAACTGAATGGGAGATGGCAGAGGTATTAGCAAGAAATGGGGGAATAGGGGCAATACATTCGTTTTTAACGAGAGAAGAACAAATTAGGCAAGTTAAAAAAGTAAAAAAGAATAATTTGTTAGTAGCTGCTTGTGTTTATGAGGGTTGGAGCGATCTTTTTAATCATATTAAAAAATTATATGAAGCAAAATTAGACGTACTTGTTATTGAAAGTTATCATGCTTATAATTCAAAATTGTTTAATATAGTAAGAGAAATCAAAAAAAGATTTAGCAAATTAGATATAATAGTAGGAAATGTTGTTACTAAAGAGGCCACTGAATATTTATGTAAAGCGGGAGCAGACGCTATCAAAGTTGGTATAGGATCAGGATCCCATTGTACCACCAGAATTGTTACTGGTTTTGGACGACCTCAATTATCTGCTATTTTTGAATGTTATAAAATTGCTAAAAAATTTGGGGTTCCTATAATAGCAGATGGAGGAATCAGGTCAACGGGAGATATTATTAAAGCCTTAATTTTTGGCGCTAATGCAGTAATGATTGGCGGGTTATTAGCGGGCTATAAGCAAAGCCCGGGTAAATTAATTATTAAAAAAGGAATAAAATATAAAGAAAGTTTCGGGAGCTGTACCTTAAATGCAGTTAATAAAAATACTGAGTTTAAAATTAGCAGAATAATAAAAATAAAGAATTTTTTAAAAAACTTTTTATTGAATAAAAGGGAAATAAAAGAAGAATTTAATGATTTCTTAGAAGAAGGGGTTGGTGGGTTGATAAAATATAAAGGCGATGTTACTTTTTTGATAAAAGATATTGTCAAAAGCATAAAAAGAGGATTATGGTATGCTGGAGCAATGAATATTAAAGAGCTTCAAAAAAAATCCAATTTTGTAATAGTAAGTACTTCCACCATCAAGGAAAATCTACCTGCTTATGAGATTTTAAGTCATCTAAGTTAGCTTTTCAAAACAGCTATCAAACATAATATAATTAGCTTGTTAAATCAAAATATTCTTGTATTAGATGCGTAAACAACCGCTTTTGAAACAAGCATCTTAACCCATCTTAACCGTCATCCTATTGAAAGATATTTTAACATATTTCGCTTTCTAATATTTCAAGAATTAACAAAAGAAGAAAAACAAAAGATAAAACTAAAAAGAATTCATCACTACCAAAATGAATTTGCTTACGGTAAAAATCATATCAACGGTATTGAGTCTTTTTGGTCATAGGCAAAAAGAAGACTTCAAAAGTTTATGGTGTAAGAAAAGATAAATTTTTGCTATACTTAAAAGAAACCGAATGGCGATTTAATAATAAAGGAAGAATAAAAGAAAAGTTGATGAAATTAATTAAAAAACACATAAAGACCGATCATAAAAATAGCTCTATATTTAAAAGCTGTTACAGACAGAGCTTATTTCTTATTTTTTAATAAAAAAATGTTTTTTTTAAATTTTTTAAAAATAAAAAAAATAAGATTTTTAATTTGGGATGTAGATAGAACACTATGGTCAAGTACAAAATTAGCAAAAATTATAAAAGAAGAGTTTATTATTTATTTAAAAAAATTTATAAAAAGATCAAAAAAAGAAGTTTTTAATTTATTTAACACTGAAAGTAAAAAATGGGAAAGTTGGAGCAAAACAGTAAGTTTTTTAACAGGTATAGAAGAAGAAAGAATAATTTTAGATATAGAAAGAAAAATAAATAAATATAAGTATTTAAAAAAAGACAAAAAATTATTAGAAGTATTTAATAAATTAAAACAATATAGGCATTTGATTTTAACTAATGGTTCACATAAAAACACTTTATTATCTCTTCAATCACTCGGTTTTCCTTTAAATGCAATAAATGATAGTTTTTTCGAGCTTTATCCTTTTGAAAAAATTTTTTCTATAGAAAAAACTTGCGCTGCAAAACCAAAAAAAGAAGCATTTTTAAAGATACTGGAATATACAAATATGCTTCCCGAAAATCATTTAATTATCGGAGATTCTTTTGAATTAGATATAAAGCCAGCAAAAAAATTAGGAATGAGAACTTGTTTAGTGGGGAAAATTAATAATAATTCAGATTTCAGCGTTTTAGAAGTATATAATATACCTTTAATTTTTTCCCTTCAAGAAAAGTTCAATTATTTTTTTAAAAAGATTATACCATTATAATAATCTAAATTATCTAATTTGTGATAAATTATAGAAAAGATATTTTCATTTATTTTTAAAATTTTTTAATTTTTTAAAATTAAGTTGATAATTTTTTTATAAACTTTTTCTTCTTTAACTTTTTCAGCTACATAAACATTAGTATTTCCCCCCCCCGTTGATATAATTTTACCACAAGAAGAAATATTTATAGACATGGGTTTAAAAGTTGCTAATTTTTTATCTGTAGCAATTACTGCTGTTATTAAATCCCACAGATAATTTTTTTTATCATTAGCTAACTCGTCTAATAAAGAAGCCCAAAATTTATGAATAAAATTTGTTTTATTATTAAAAACATTATTATTATAAATTTTTTTTGAAGAAGCGGGAAATCTATTTGTAATATCTAATGGTATTAAAAATATAGGTAAATTTGATTTTATAACTATGTTAGCAGCATAAGGATTCATTAAAAAATTAAACTTTGCTTTTTCATTTTTTTTTGGGCATTCCGTATTACCTTCAACATTAATTGCTCCTCCCATAATCCAAATTTCGCTTATATTTTTTTTAATTAATGGGTTTTTCACAAAATTAACAATATCAGTTAATGGTCCTAGACTAATAATAATTATTTTAGGAGAAAATTATTTATTTTTAAAGTTATTATTTGAATTTATTATTTGATAGTTTAATTTATAATATTTTGTAGTAGTTTTTATAGGTATTTTCTTTAAATAATAATTATTTGTAATTTTTTCCGCCGAATTTCTAATAGATGAAATAAAAATTTTATTTTCTTTTGATCCTAGAATTATAGGAATATGTGATTTATTAAGCAAATAAAGGATTTTTTTTAAGATTAAATATCCTTTATCAATATTATTAGCTCCATTAGTTAAGACTATACTTTCAATATTTATTGGAGATTTTAATAAGTATATTAAAGCCAACACATCGTCATAATCAACGTCAGTGTTAATAACAAATGTTTTTTTACTATTTTTTTGATAAAAAATAAAAGTATAAAGATAACTGATATAAAAATAATTAAAATAAGATTTAATGGAATGTGTTTATGAAAATTTTTTAAAAATAACACAATTTTTAGTTTTAAGAGTTTTATTTAATTTTTTTTAAATTAATTTTTTTATCATATAAATTAATACCTTTATCAAAATGGGTTGAAATTATGATTGTTACACCATTATTTTTAAGTAATAAAAGATTTTTTATGGATTTTTTAACAAACTCTTGGTCGCCAACAGAAAATATTTCATCAAGTATTAAAATTTCTGGTTCTGAATATATTGCAATTATAAACGCTAATTTAGAAATCATCCCGGTTGAGTATCGTTTTATTGGAATATTGATAAACTCTTTTAACTCAGAAAACTCAATAATTTTTGGTATTAATTTTTTAAGTTTTTCCTTTTCTATTCCCAAAATCGTCCCATTAATCCAAATATTTTCAAGTCCAGTTAACTCATAATTAAATCCAGCCCCAAGCTCAATTAAAGGGACAACTTTGCCAAAAGTTTTAATCTCACCTCTATCCGGAAAGGTTATTCCAGCAATAAGTTTCAAAAGAGTAGTTTTACCAGAGCCATTGGGTCCAGTAATCACTAAAAAATCACCTTTGTTTATTGTTAGTGAGAAATTTTTAAATACAGTATGCTTTTTAAATGGCTTAAAAATATTTTTAAACCAATTTTTTAAAGTTTTTGGTTTTTCAAGATAATATTCTTTTGTTATGTTATTAATAATTACCGCTGGTTCTTTTTTTGTTTTCATATCAAATCAACTACTATTTTTTCTAATTTTTTAAAAAATATTATCCCTATTAAAAACAAAATTAAAGATGTCAATAATCCTAAAATCAAGTAATTAAATTCTAATTTATTTTCAAAGAATATACTTCTATTGTAGGAGATTAAATAAAAAAGAGGGTTGAGTTTTAAAAAGAATAATAATTTATTTGAAACCATTGAAGGTAGATATATTACTGGAGTAGCATAAAACCCTATTAAAAGAAGAAAATCGATAATTCTGCCAAAATCGCGAAAAATAGCATTAAGAATGGAAAATATTAAGCCAATTCCTGAAGAGAAAAGAAATAAAGGAAAAATGGTAAGCGATGAAAAAATAAAAATAAAAGATACTTTTTGCTTAAAGAAAAGCATTAAAAGTATAAAAATAATCAGATTAACAAAATAATCAGGTATTTTTGATAAAACAAATGATAAGGGCAGAGCGTTTTTACTAAATTTTGATTTGACAATTAACTCTCGATTCCAAACAAGCGAGTCTTTGGCTAAGTTAATTCCTTGTTCAAAAAACCCCCAGATAATCAAACCAGAATATAAAAAAAGAAAATAAGGAATATTAGCAACTTTGATTTTAATAATTTTTTCAAAGATAAAAGCCAAAAAGATAGTGGTTAATAAAGGCTGCAAGATAATCCATAAAGGACCAAGAATTGAGGCGCGATAACGAGATTTAATTTCTCTTATTGTAAAAACTTCTAAAAGTTGAAAATAAAGTTTTAAATTTTTATTCATAAAAAATTTTTTTTATATTTTTTTAAATCATCTAAAAGGTCGTTATCTTGATAATAATTTATCCCTATCTTTTTAAAAAGTTTTAAGATTTTTTTGTCAACCTTTATTATTTTTTTATTAGTAAAGATTATATTATATACTTTTGGATTATTAATATCTTTTTTATCGAAGATTATTTCTTTTTTATTATCAATTAAAGAAACTAAAATTTTTGCCGAGGATATTATATTAAAACCATTAAATCTTAATTTTTTAAGAATGATTTTTAGATTATTCGGAGAGCAAAGATGATATGTTTTAAAGGTTTTGGCGTTTATATTTAGTATTTGAGTGATAAATCCATTATATGGTTTCAGTAAAATTTTTTTTAGATTACTAAAGAATGCAAAATGATTTTTAATGCTGTATAAACCATCAATAAAAATAAATTGGTTAATAGAATTTTTCTTAAATGGCAGATTATAACCATCAAAATCAAAGCAAATGAAACAACTATTTTTGTCAGAAAAGTTTGAATTAAAATATAGACTCAAAAAATCTTTATCAATACCAATTTTTAATTCCTTTTTATTTAGTTTTTTAAGATAATGACCAAAACCACAACCAAAATCGATAATCGGTAAATTTTTATTAATTAATTTACTTAGAATCAAAGATATATAAAAAGAGGGCAATCTTTCTCTTTCTAATATATATTTACTATAATTTTTATTATAGCCCAACCAAGTTAGTATTTTAATTAATTGATAAGTAGTTAACTTTTTGAGTAGCTTATTTATGATTTTTAATCTAAATAAAAAGCTCGATCTTTTAGAGAAAGCAAATAAGTGAAGAAATAGCTCATCATTTGTTATTTTAGCCAATAGTTTTTTTTTGATCAAATTTTTTTTAAGATACAAAATTTTATTGTCAATTAAAGGAAAAACATCACATGAGCATTTTATTAAAGAATAAGTATTAGTTGTTTTTATTAATTTAAAAGATTTTAGACAATAAGGAC
>JBKBJJ010000044.1:0-6282 GCA_046293855.1 Microgenomates group bacterium
CTACAAATAAAACACCATTTTTTGCTCATCAATAAAGTTTCCTTTATATAAAATTCCCCCCTTTAACCTTCCGTATTCAATAAACCCTAATTTTTTATAAAGATTTTGGGCGACTTTGTTTATCTCAAAAACATCCAAGATAATCATTTTCAAGCCGGCGATTTTCTTTTTTGCCTCCTCAATTATTGTCTTTGCCAAAACAAAACCAATTCCCTCGCCGCGAAATTCCTCTGCCACAGAAATTCCCAAACCCCCAATATGTCTTCCCCTTTTTCTTTTATCTAAATTTCTATCAACATTAGCGATGCCCACTAATTTTTCTTGATAGAAACATCCCAAAACCACCTTATCTCCTTTCTCCATCGCCAAAAACCAATTGGCTAAAGTTTTTCCCTCCTCCTCTTTGGTAATTTTCTCACCGGAAAAAAGGATAAAAGTATCCTCGACTGAGAGTTTATTAATGTAAAAAGTCAACTGATCCAAATCTTCCCATTTAGGATAGCGAATAATAACTTCTTTCCCTTTTTTTGTGACAAAAGTTTTAACAACTTTGCCAGGAATAAACATTTTTAAATTTTAATTTTGAGATTTTAATTTTGAATTTTAAATTTAAAATGTGCCGCAGAGAGGATTTGAACCTCTATGGGTTACCCCATACGCTTCTGAAGCGTACGCGTATACCAATTCCGCCACTGCGGCCTCTTCGTCCTGAACTGATCTTTGATCTACTTCATGGTGGCCCCACTACCACTTTTTTTCGCGTAATTTCGCTTTCTATTTCGCTTCGTCTCTTGTTATATTATAATTATACTACTATGGATGACCCCCTAAAACTTATCTTGAAAAAATTAGATGAGATCGATAATCGGTTAAAAAAACTGGAAACAAGCAAAAGGATTACCTCAGAAGTTAAAAGTCAAACCGCCGCCGATAAAACTGCCTCGTCTGTTTCCCAACACGATCCTCTTTTTGCCAAAGCGGTGGAGATTATGGAAAAATATGATGAAATCTCAGCCTCCACCCTTCAACAAGCCCTTAAAATCGACAAAGCCCGCGCCGAAAAACTTCTTGATGAGCTGGAGGCAGCCGGCTATGGCACTTGTTATTGGAAAGAAGTATGATCAAATTAATCACACCTGTTAGGTGATAAAAGCAATTATTTGTGCCAACTGTTTTGACTATAAATGGTCTCCTTATCCTTTAAAATTAGGGTATTTCCCCATCCATCTTAATCCGTTTGTCTTATTCGTGTATATTGGCCTTTCTTATCCGCGTTAATCCGCTTTTTATCCGTGAAAATCCCTGTATTTTTTCCCCAAAATCCTCCGGGTGAAACCAGAGTTGAGTGTCGGTGATAATCTCAGAAGTCTGATGCTTTCGAATAATGTTAAGTTGCAGTCTGCGAAGTAAAGATTCGACTTTATCCGTTAAGGATTTCCACAGATTTTGAATAACTGATTTACGCGGATATCCGTGAAAATCCGCTTTTAATAATCCGCGAGAATCTTTTTGTGCGTTAGGAAAAAGCCGATATATCCACCTATTTTCCCACAAAAACTTTTCGTAAGTTTGGTGTTTATTAATAATCGGCTTCATCTGTAAAATCTCATGGGCGACGTATTCGGTTTTCTTGAAGTTGGGGACGGATAAATTAGCTTCGTCAAAAAAAAGATTAAGGCAGACTTTGTTTTTATTTTTATGATTATAAGACGAGGCGAAAGCAATTTTTTTCACTTTCGAGGGGACACCGCCTCTGGCGGGGTAAGATTCTCGTGTGATAAAAAATTGCGTCGCCGAGTCTCTACTTCGGCGCAATCCTAGTATTTGCGCTAAAGTCAAAGCAATAAATCTTCCGGTGAATAATCTGTTTTTTGCCGTGATAATAAACAAATCAATATCATCCTCCTCTTTGGCATTCATCATCGCAATTGAACCTGATAAGCCAACCAGTCTAATTTGAGGAAAAAAGGAGAGAAGTTTTAGATAAAGTCTAAGTTTCCAGTTTCCCAATTTTTTTTTGGAAGTCTCATATCGCTTTTTATATGATATTGGATATTGGATATTGGATATTGGATAATTTTTACTTTTAATACTATACTCCACTGGAGTATATTTATTGCCGATATCAAATATCGAATATCGAATATCAATTTTTTTTATCTTTTTTCGGCGCTCTAAATTTAACAACGCCTTTTTTAAGGCGATTTTTGAGGTTTTTATTGGCAAAAAAGTATAAATCTCCTCAAAAGTGGGAGAGTATTCAAAAAAGGAAAAATAATGAAGAACCCTTAAAATTCCTATTTCCAAATAACTAATAACTAATAACCAATAACGATTTTATTGTATTTTAATCCTCTTGGCAAGAAGAAGTAACAGTTTTATGGAGAAAAAATAAGCGCGCATTTAAAATATAAATAAAGTACTCAAATCCCAATTAGATTTTCTTTTTAGAAGAGATTAACACAAGAATAGAAAATAAAATCACCGCAATCAAGAAAAGTAAATAAACAACAGAGGCGTTATTAATAATCTTTTCCCAGCTCATAATTCTTTACTTTTATATGTTAACCAAAGAGAAAGCAATAACTCCAGTATAGAAAAAAACTATTCCTCTTGTCAAGAGAGAGAAATATCTTAAATCTATCTCATTAAAAATTAAAGGAGTTAACAATAATCCAATCCATCCTGAAGTAATATTAATCACAATTTCTGCGGTCACCTTAAAAACATTTCTTGCTGTTAAAAAAACCCATCTTATTAATAAGAATAGGAAAAAAATTAATAAAAATCAACCAACAAAACTTCACTAATCTCAACTGCCTCCTCCAGCGCCAAGGTTGAATTAACAATCTAAACAACCACTCCAAACCTAACCGGCGCAAAATTGAGGGCGCCCGCGGTACTTTTCCCGCCAAAAAATCAAACGCCCCACCAACTCCCATACAGACGGCTCCGGAAAATTGCTTGTGATGATGAGCTAACCACAACTCCTGATCTGGCGAACCAAAAGCCACAAACACCAAATGGGGCTTAAAATCGGCAACTATGGAAAAAATTTTTTCCTCTTCAGTTTTTTGGGGATTTTTTATGTCTTCTATCCCCTCAAGGCCAAAAAATTTAGCCTCGGGATATTTTCTTTGGTAGCAATTGGCTAACCTCTCTGCTAAATTACCTCTTGCGCCAATTAAAAGCACTCGCAAGCGCATTTTAGAGGCAAACCTTATTAACTCCTCCATCAACTCCACGCCTGCCACCCTCTCCCCCACCTTAACTCCCAGCAATCGGGCCGCCAGAACAACCCCTACCCCATCAATCAATTTAATTTGGGCCGTCTCAATAACTTTTTTAAACTCTTTATTTTCACAAGCAACCACTAAATTTTCCGGATTTAAAGAAACGATGTGAAAAAAACCTGTCGGTCGGTGAATGTATTTTTTAATTTTATATAGGATATTTTTTCTATTATCACTTGGAATCGTGATATCTAATATTTTATTAGACTTCATTTTTGTAAAATTTACTATAGGAAAAATTTCAAATTCCTAATTTCTCATTTCTAGACTAATTTTGTTCAAAAAAATTAAGTTAATTTTTTGTCTTTTTAAAAATCTAAATATAATAAACTTTGTAAAAAGTATTAATGTAATAATAAATAATACTATATTTGCCTGTTTCTTATTTTTTTAATTTTTCAGATGTATTTTTTATATTTTATTTTTTATCTTTTATATTTTCTATAGGTCTTCCGTGCTTTTTTGTATTATTTTCCGTGTATTTCCCTGTTCATATCCGTGTTTTTCCGTGTTCATCGGATGGCCTCCTTAAAGCTATCTAAATTCTCAATCGCCATCCCCACCCCACGGATAACGCAAAATAAAGGTTCATCAACAACAAAAGAAGCAACGCCAGTATAATAGGTGATGTAGCGGTCTATATTGGTTAAAAGGGCCGTACCACCACTTAAAACTATTCCCCGATCAACAATATCAGCGGCCAACTCTGGCGGAGTTTGTGATAAAACTTCTTTAATCCCCTCCAAAATTTGCTTTAGTGGTTTTTGAATTGCCTCATTAATACTTTTTTCCCCTACCTCAAAAATTTTTGGCAATCCTGTTTGAAAATCTCTTCCCTTTACCTCCATTTTCCTCTCTTGTTTGCTTTCTTCGATAAAAGCATTGCCAATTTTTATTTTAATATCCTCGGCTGTTCGCTCACCGATAATTAAATTATGTTTTTTTCTCATATGCTGCAAGATCGCCTCATCAATTTTTGTCCCCGCCACCCGAACCGTTTTATAAACAACCAGTTGTCCCAAAGAAATCACCGCGATTTCTGTTGTTCCTCCGCCTAAATTAACAATCATATGACCGGAAGCTTGGGAAATGGGAATTTTGGCGCCAATTGCCGCCGCCAACGGCTCCTCAATCAGATAAACATCAGAGGCTCCCGCTTGTTTGCAGGCTGCCACCACCGCTCTTTTTTCAACTTGCGAAGCCCCCCCAGGAATTGAAATCATCACTTCAGGCCAAAGAACTGGTCCTTTTAAGGCTTTTTTTAAAAAGTAAGTAATCATCGAAGCGGTCGTTGTATAATCGGCAATTACTCCCTCCTTCATCGGCCGGGAAGCAACAATGGAACCAGGCGTTCTTCCCAACATCTCCCGAGCATCATCCCCAACTGCCAGTATTCTTTTATCCTCAAGCGAATAAGCAACAACCGTTGGTTCATTTAAAACAATCCCCTGCCCGCCAAGATAAACTAAAGTGTTAGCTGTGCCTAAATCAATGCCGATTTTTTTTCTAAATATCATAAAAATTTCCTCGCTTCACGCGAAAAAACACTAATTCATCGCCCACCGCTCTCTTTTTTTATCTTAAAAAGTTTTTCTGGGGCGATGACGCCAATTGAGGCGAATTTATTTTAATTATAGTATAATTTTTAAGTGTTCGCTTTTATTCGTTTTCCCATTGGCGTTAATTCGTGGATTAAAGTATGAAAATAATCCAGCGATTAATTTTACTCATTGCCTTTATAGGAACTCTGATTTTAGTTATTGCCTACGCCCGCGGTTACCGGCTTGATTTTAAAAAAAAATCTTTCACACCAACTGGTATTTTAGCCATTTCCTCCTCCCCCAAAGCTGCCAAAATTTACATTAATGGCCTCTTAAAAGGAGCCACCGACACCAATCTTACTCTTCCACCAGGGAACTATCATGTGGAAATAAAAAAAGAAGGGTTCACCAGTTGGAGCAAAAATGTTAATTTAAAAGGAGAATTGGTTTTAACTCTTGAGGCCTCCCTTTTCCCTCTTAATCCCTCCCTTTCTCCTTTAACTAATTTAGGCATAATTAAAGCAGTCCCTCTTGATGCCACTGAAAAAATCCTTCTCTTTACCCAAAATGGCGATTTCGAAAAAGACGGCATTTATCTTTATGAGGCAAGCAAAAACCCAATCACCTTTTTCTCTCCTCTTAAATTAATTGCCCTCAAAAAAAACCTGCCGGAAACATTTGACCTTGCCAAAGCCGAGGTTATTTTTTCCCCAGATTATAAACAGGCAATTATTGAATTTCCAATATCCAATATCGAATATCAAATAGCCAAAGTTGCCTATCTTTTCTCCCTTGATAGTGAAAATCAGCAACCATTTGATGTTAGCTCTTCCAAACAAACTTTAATTGAAGCTTGGGAAAAAGAAAAAGAGGAGCAAAAACAAAAGATTTTGAACTCTTTCCCAAAAGAAATTACCAAAATTGCCAGTGATTCATTTCATATTGTCGCCTTCTCTCCCGATGAAACAAAAATTTTATATCGGGCAAAAAAAGATATTAATCTTCCCCCAGTTCTTAATCCCCCTCTAATCGCCACCAATCAAACAGAGCAAGTGCGCGCCGTAAAAAAAGACAGTCTTTATGTTTATGACAAAAAAGAGAATTGGATTAAGAAAGACTCGCAAGGATCTGAAAAAATTGTAACGGAAAGAAATATAATTTACAAAGAATAAGCCGATCGCATAACAGCCACTACAACGGATTTGGGCATTTGGCTTAATGGAAAAATGGTCTTGTATTTGGGATGATTTGGCAAATCCGAAGAATGGGCTTAATTTAGTCCCAAACCCGCTGTAGTGCCAGAACGTTGGGCAACATAATAAAAAAAATCAAAATAATTCAAAAACCAATATAACATATGGCAAAAATTTACCTTCTTGGTCAGAAAATAGAAATGGACAAAAATTTGAGTCTTTACTATGAGTTAAGCTATAGACTTAAAGAACTTG
>JBKBJJ010000045.1:0-2187 GCA_046293855.1 Microgenomates group bacterium
TATCAACTTTTATTGTTTTAGGAAACTTAATAAAATAGTTAATAATTTCTTTATAATTTTGCCTTTTGAGTTTTGAGTTTTGAGTTTGTATTGCTATATCAATATCACCAATTGTTGGTGCTAAACGGCGAAGTGAACCCAAAGCATCCACGCGCTTTACTGACGGATGTTTTTGCAAATAACTGATAACTTCGTTAGCAAGAGAAAAAGCATAAGGTAAAGGCATTCGCTCTTGTTTATTTGTTTTTTCTTCAAAAATGGCGATTGATTTTTTAATTTCCTCTTGTGATTTTTTGCCAAATGTTTCAATCTGGGAAACTTTATCCTCCAAACAAGCTTTTTTTAAATCTGAAAGAAGGGTTTTTTCATTGGTTAAATTAAGAGCTTTAACTAATTTATAAGCTTTTTTTGGTCCAATTCCGGGAATATCCATTAATTGAAAAACTGTTTTTGGCACTCTATTTAATATTGCCTGAAAATGACTTGATTTGCCTTTTCTAAAATATTCATCAAGATGTTCTTGTATTGATTTGCCAATCGCTGGTATAGTTCCCAATTTCCCCTCCTGCCAAATGTCTTTTATCTCTCGTGATAAACTCTCTATGGTCTCGGCTGCTTTCTGGTAAGCAATTATCTTGAATTGGTTTTCTCCGGTTAGAAGATAGGCGGCGGCAATATGGCGAAGCAAACGAGCCACTTTTTTGTTACTAAAATCATTTCTTTGATTTATTTTCATAGGTTGAAAAAAGATTTTTATTTGATATGATAATTATATAATTTTAATTTTTTCATTAACATTTCGAATTTTTAATTTAAAATTTTGAATTTCTTATTGGGGTCATAGCTCAATTTGGCTAGAGCGCTTCCCTGTCACGGAAGAGGCTGGGGGTTCGAGTCCCCTTGGCCCCGCTTTTAATAGCTCTTCCAAAATTTCTCCTCTTACCCATAAACCAGAAAGCCACGCGGCGGAAGCCCGTGGATGAATGGCTTTCGGTTCAGGGTTCCGCACTCCAGAATCCTGTTTAGGATGAAGCCCTGAGCGCCACAGTGGGATACCCCACGTGGTGTCCCATAAGCTCAGGGAGTGCTTCACACCAAAGTCCACGGTTTTATCTCTTGCATTATAGTTTTTTTTTGCTAAAATATTGGCAACTATCTTTATGGATAATAAAAAAACTATCAAAAAAGTTAATTACAAAAAATTAGTCATCAATATTCTTCAACAAAAATATCATTATTTTTTGATTGGAATCACTCTATCAATTATCTTTTATTTAACTTTTGTCGGTTTTTTTTTAAAAAATAAAATCCTTAAATTCAAAACAACCACTCCAACACCTACTAAAACAAAAAAAGAAACACAAGTCTATGTCAGGAAATATATTGTTAAGAATGGTGATTATCTCTGGAAAATAGCTGAGGAGGTTTATGGCTCCGGATACAATGCCTACGACATTGCCCAAATTAATAAAATTAATGACCCCAATGTAATTTTTCCTGGGCAAGAATTAATTTTACCAACGGTTAGCCCAAAACCAACAACCAAAGGAGAGGTTGCCACCGCTTCCTTTTCTGAAAAAAGGAAAATCACCGAGACTAAGTATATCATTAAAGAAGGTGATTACCTTTGGAAGATTGCTTTAGAGGCTTATGGGGATGGATACGCCTGGAAAAAAATCGCTTTCTTTAATAAATTAACCAATCCTGATATTATCCATCCAGGCAATGTTTTAATTCTTCCTCAGTAATATTTCTTTTATTCTTTTTACCTTTTATATTATAATTTTATTCGAGTTATTGTTGTTTAGCAAAACTAACTAAAAATTCCTGCGGGATTAGTTAAGCGGTCTAATGCTACCTTCCCAAGGTAGAGAGACGGGTTCGACTCCCGTATCCCGCTCATTGCCGAAGTAGCTCAATGGCAGAGCAGCCCCTTCGTAAGGGGAAGGTTGGAGGTTCAACTCCTCTCTTCGGCTCATGAGAAGGATTGAAAAACATCAAAGAAAGCAATTAACAAAAACGATTATTTTACTTGCTTTTATTTTGATAGTTACTCTTTATTTTATTTTTACTATCGGAATCAAAATTTTATTAAACACCTCTCTTTTTATTGCTAATCTTTTTGGTAAAAAAACCCAGACTTCCCCTGCTAGCAGAAACGACGTTTACAGTCTAATCAAAGTCGAT
>JBKBJJ010000045.1:2287-4022 GCA_046293855.1 Microgenomates group bacterium
AATAACGAAAAAGTCAAAGAAAAAACTCTTACCTCTTCAGATTATTTTTCGGAGGAAATTGGTGATCTAAAAGAAGGCAATAATGAAATTTATATCAAAGGAAAAAGTGAAGACGGAAAAATTGTCAAACAAACTAAGAAATTTTCTGTTTTTTATAAAAAAAACCCTCCTAAGCTGATAATTCATGAACCAGAAAATAAAAGTTCAACTTCCCAATCAGAAATTAAAATAAAAGGATCAACTGACAAAGAAACATTTATTAAAATTAATGATTTTCCAGTTGTCGTTGATGCTGATGCCAATTTTGAAACCTCTCTGCGTCTTAGGCAAGGAGAAAATACAATTATCATTGTTGCTGAAGACCAAGCGGGCAACCTGGAAGAAAAAAATATAACTGTTACTTATCAACCATAACTAACCCTAAAAAAAACATGATAAAAGGATGAAGAATTATATTATCTGTAAAAGATAAAAGTCCTAAAAAAAGAAGAAATATTCTTGATTTTTTATTTATCAACCATAATTTTCCTAAACTGGCAATAAATCCAAATAACCCTAAAATTCCCCCCGTAACTAAAATAATCAAATAGCTTGAGGAAAAAGAAGAAGCCGCATGACTATCGACTGAATTTTGTTTAACAAAACGAATTCTATTATAACCAATACCAAAAAACGGCGCCCTTTTCCAAATATTAATTGCATGCTTATAATCATTAACTCTTGATTCAATCGAAAAGACTCTTTTTAAATTTACTCCTTCCCCAAAAGGCTTAGGGACAAAAAAAATCAGTAAAAGAAATACCGTCAAGAAAGCAAAAACCAAAGAAAACTTTTTTTGAGAAATAAAATAATAAATCACAACAATGGGTAAAGCAAAATAAACACTTCGGGAAAAAGTCAAAATAACAGTCAGTAAAAAAGTTGGAATAAAAATTGTCCCCAAAATCTTATAATATTTATGGCTTTTATAGTTTTTGTAGCTTTTAATAAAAAAAAGAAAAAGCAATCCATATATTGCCGCTGCCACTGAGGTATCAAAAAATACCCCAAACATCCGGTACAAATGGGGATCCCAACCTAAATAAAAAAGATTACGCAGATCCGGATATAAAAAATATTGAATAAAAGAACTTATGGCTGTTAAGAGACTAAAAATAATTAATCCATTAAAAACAGTCTGAGCAAACCTCGGTTTTTTTTTAAGATAATATGCCAAATACCCCCAAAAACCTAAATAAAGCAATAACCTAACTAAATAAAGAAAGCTAACGAAATTTTGAAAAGAGGAAAATTTGGAAAAATTCAATAGGTAAGAAAACAACATTACACCCACAAACCCAAAAATAACTTTAAAATTCTTTAATCCTTGCTTAATTGGCTTTAATTTAAAAAACCAAATTAAATATAAAAACGTAATCAAAAGAGGAATTTCATACAAGTAGAAATTAACTAACTGATGAAACATTGAAATTCTTCCTAGCTGTCCTAAAGAAAAAAACAAGATGGTAATGAAAAAAAGTATATTCATAAGTCACTAAATCGTGGTTGACAGAAGCGAACTTGTTCTGCTTCCGACACTATTTGCGTATACTGGTAAAGTTTAGCTCTCACTAAAAATGAATGAAAACTCATCAAAAAAGCATAGGCAAAGCCGGCCGGTCCATCAAGAAACCCTAAATAAATAAAATAATTTAAGATAAATTTTCCCAAAGGGTAAAAAATAATCTCAAAAATA
>JBKBJJ010000045.1:4121-6214 GCA_046293855.1 Microgenomates group bacterium
AAGTTTTTTTTCCTTGATTAAATAACTCTTTTGCCCGAAGCGTCGAGTAAAAGTTAATTTCTTTCAAAAATTCTTTTACCGTTTGATGAGGATAATGATTGATATAATTTTTAAAAGATCGAGTTTTCAATTTCGAATTGCCAATTTCGAATTTTTCATGCACTTTTCCCACCCACCTTCCACTTCCTTTTCTAACTAATCTTATCAAACCTTTATTTCTTACTTTCATAATTTCTCCATATCTTAATTCTCTTCCCCACCAAAAATCACGTCGTTTAATATAAAAAGCACCAACATTCTCACCTAATATCGAATATCGAATATCGAATATCTTTTTAATTTCTTTCTTTAATTCCTCCGAGATTTCCTCATCGCCATCTAAAAATAAAATCCACTCTCCCCTCGCCTTCTCAATCCCAAAATTCCTCTGGGCGGCAAAATTGTTATTTAAATGCTTTTGATAAACTTGAATTTTGATTTTGTTTCCAATTTCGAATTGCCAATTTCGAATTTTCTTAACAGTTGTATCAGTTGAATAATCATCGATGACAATTATCTCATCACAAAAGGTTAAAGACTGCAAACATCTTTCAATATTCCTCTCCTCATTTTTTATCAAAACTACCGCTGAAATCATCCCAATAACCAATAACTAATAACGAATAACATCATAATAAATTTCTTGTATCTTTTTCGCCGTTTTTTTACTATCAAACTCTTTTTCTGCTCTTTCTCTTCCCATTCTACCAAGTTTTTCTCTCAAATTCTTGTTTTTTAAAAGATAAATAATTGATGAGGTTAAACCATCAATATCCCCTTCTTTAACCAACAAACCCACCCCTCCTAAAACTTCACTAATTGCCCCAGTATCATAGGCGATAATTGGCAATCCTGATGCTAACGCTTCAACTAAAACCATCCCATACTGCTCCTCCCAAGTCTTAGTCCGTTTTGATGGAACAACCAAAATATCCGCCTGCTGATACACTTTTGGCATTTCTTCATACGATTTTTGCTCAATTGCGACAAAGTCGTCTAAAGAATCTCTCTTTATCATTGTTTTAATCTCATTTTTTAACGGTCCATCTCCAACAATCTTTAAATGCGTTCCAAGAATTTTTAATTTTTGATTTATATTTTTGCCCACCAATTGGGGAATTGATATCTGGTATTTGATATTTTTATAGGCTTCATACAAATCCATTATCCCCTTCTCCTCTACCAACCGACCAACAAACATGATAGTTAAGGATTTTTTTTCAATTTTTAACTTTTGATTTTTAACTTTAAACTTTTTTAAATCGACTCCTAATCTAACCCTCTTAATCTTTTTCTCATTTACTCCCTCCTCTATTAAAGTTTTTTTTGCTTTTTGGGTATAACAAATAAACATATCGGCAACTTGTTGTGTAAATTTCTTTATTGATGCTTTTCTTTTTGTCTCTTCATTATTAAAGGGGATTGTCTCCCAGGAAGTAACGATCAGTTTTTTAATTAAATTATTCGCTCGAAGACAAGCTAATTGATAGCTATAATAATAATGAGGATCGGCTGTATGGAAGATATCAAATTTTGAAGCGTAGCTTTCTAACCCAAAAAGGATTTGACTATCCCCTAATGTCCGGTTAGCAATAATTTTTATTAGCCTCTGCAAAATTGGTCCCCTTCCCAAATCAGCTAAACTGGGAAGTTTAATTACGGGAAAAGGGAATTTTTGGTGCAAAGGTTGAAGCGATGAAATTGCCGTTAATCTAATTTTATCTTTTGGGAAAAGGAAATTTTGCCCCTCAAAATTATTCAAATATTTTCCTCGAACTAACGCCACTTTAATCATAGTAGAAGTTATTCATTAAACTATAAACAATATAAACAATTGTTTAAATTCCCATGCCGGCGAGAGCGGAATTTAGTAATTAATTTTGATCTCATCCCTAAAACACAATGACAATAAGACCTAAATATAATACAATTTTTGTAATTTTCTAACATATTTCTCCCAAGAAAAATGCTTTTTTAATCTCTTTCTATCTATTGGTTTTTCCTGCCCTTTTGCTACTGTCTTCATCTGCACGACAAACTCTTCAAAATTCCGG
>JBKBJJ010000046.1:0-5982 GCA_046293855.1 Microgenomates group bacterium
GGTGCCAAAATTGGGCCGTGATTATGTGGAGGTGTTTTTAGATGAAGGAGAAGTCGTTGAGGTTGAGCCTTATCTTTGGGAGATTTTGGAAAGTTTTTATGATGAAAAAGAAAAAATGATTAAAAGAAGAAGAATTGGCAGTTTCCTGCAAATTCCTTTACAGCTTGCCTGGGCAATCACCATTCACAAAAGCCAAGGAAAAACTTTTGATAAGGTGATTGTTGATATTGGTAAAGGAACTTTCACTCATGGTCAGATTTATGTTGCTTTAAGCCGCTGCCGGAGTTTTGAGGGTTTGATTTTAAAAAAACCAATTGAGAAAAAACATATTTGGCTTGATCGCCGCGTAATTAAATTTATCACCCAATATCAATATAAAAAATCACATGAGAAAATGTCAGTTGACGATAAATTTTCTTTAATAAAAAAAGCCATTAGAGAAAAAAAGAAATTGGAAATTGTTTATCTTAAAGCAAAAGACGAAAAATCACGCCGAATGAGTTTACCAAAAAAAATTTATGAGACAGAGTATAACGGTTATCCTTATACGGCGATTGAGGCTTATTGCTTTTTGCGGAAAGAGGAGCGAGTTTTTAATTTAAAAAAAATTTTGGAGATAAAGATAGTGGAAGAATAAAAAACATAAAAACTCTATATTAAATCCGCCAGCTGGCGGACAAAATGACAATTAGACCAACTGTTGTTCAATAGATATTGCCGCGAAAGTCAATGTAATGGACGTAAATTAATTTATTTTGGGTATTTATTTCATATACAACTCTAATTTTCCCTATTTTTAACCGATAACTCTTTTCTGTCGTGATTAATTTTTTACTATCAAGTTGAAAAGAAAAAGGATTTTTTTTCAAAATTTCAATTTTTTCAAAAATTTTCTTAGTTATCTGTTTAGGAAGTTTTTTTAAAAATTTTTCTACTCTTGGGTGATAACAAATTTTATACATTGATATTTTATTCTTCTAAAATTTGTTTTTTAAGTTTCTCATGAGGAATCCATTTAACTTTATCTTTGTCTTCTTTTTCAAAATCTTCCGCTTTTAGAGAAAGATAATAATCTTCTAATAAATCAATGAGTTCTTTATAGTTTTTGTAAGAAAGAATGACGCCTTTAGGAGTACTTCGGGAAAACAAAAAGACTGGTTCTTTATCGGCTTTTTTAAGAACCTCTTTTGTTTTAAATCTTAATTCAGAGATGGTGCTTATTGCGCTTGGATTTATCATAATTTATAATAAAAATATAACATTAATTGTAATGTCTGTCAATGAGAAAATTTTTAAAAAAGTTTGGTAAAATATAAGTTAATTGGGAGATCGTCTAACGGTAGGACAGCAGCCTTTGGAGCTGTGAATCTAGGTTCGAATCCTAGTCTCCCAGCTTTTAATAATTTTATCGGTAGGACAGCAGCCTTTTTCTTTGAAGGTTTATTTGTGCATTTTCACAAATCTTTCTTTCTAATCGGTAAATTCTACTTTGGTGATGATGTACATGAGGATAATTTTTGAAAATTTTTAAAAAATTTTTCTCCTTGACAACTGCCTTATTTGAAGTATCATATGAATATGTGTTCATATAGTTGTTGTTCAATAAAAAGCATAAAATCAAAAATGATCGTTTCTCTTTCATCTATTTTGAAAATTATTGGTGAGGAAAGCAGACTAAAAATTCTTTGTCTTTTAAAAGAAAAACCTCATTGTGTCTGCGAAATGATTTCCCATCTTAAACTTTCCCAAAGTCTTATTTCCCATCATTTAAGAGATTTAAAAGATGCAAATTTTGTGAAAGCGCAAAAAAATGGTGTTAAGGTTTATTATTCTTTAACTAAAAATGGTGAATACGTTACAAATTTATTATTTAAATTATTATGAAAATCCAAGTCATTGGTAGCGGTTGCCCAACCTGCAAAAAATTATATGAAATTGTTCAAAAAGCAGCTGATGAACTGGGAACAAAAGAAAAAGTTGAGTATATTGGAGGACCTGAAGGAATACAGACCTTAATTGAAATGGGAGCAATGAGTAGTCCAATTTTGGCAATTAATGGAGAAATTGTTATGACTGGCTTTACTCCTGACATTGAAAAGATAAAAGAAATAATAAAGGAAAAAATTTGATATTAGATATTCGACATTCGTTATTTGTTATTAGATTTTAGTTGTTATAAGTTTTGAGTTTTGAGATTTGAAATTTGAGATTTTTTAGTATGGATATTTTTAAACCAATTCAATTATTTGCCGATTTAGTCACTTATCAATGGTTAAAAATTATTCCTCACTCTTATTGGGGAGATACTATTAACTTTTTTATCTATGACACAATAAAGATTGGATTGCTTCTTGTTGTTATTAATTACTTTATGGCCTTTACCCGTTACTATTTTCCGATGGAGAAAGTGCGTGATATCTTAACAAAAAGAAGATGGTTTGGATTAGATTATTTATTTGCAGCTCTTCTTGGTGTAGTTACTCCCTTTTGCTCATGTTCATCAATTCCTTTATTTATTGGATTTGTTGGAGTCGGCATTCCTCTTGGAGTCACCTTTGCTTTTTTGATTAGTTCTCCTCTCGTTAATGAATCATCACTTTATCTTTTTCCAGCAATGTTTGGAATAAAAGTAACTGTAATTTACAACCTCATTGGTATTATTGTCTCAATGCTCGGGGGATATTTGATTGAAAAACTTAGAATGGAAAAATATGTAAAACAGGAACTTTTGAAATTTAAATCGCGAAAACATGTTGAGGCAGAAAATCAAGGAAAGCCTTTATCATGGAAAAAACTAATCCCCTACTTTTGGAAAGACGGAATGGTCATCACAAAAAATGTTTTTCCATATGTAGTTTTAGGAGTAAGCATTGGAGCTCTAATTCATGGATTTGTGCCGGCTAATTTAGTTGAGAGATATCTTTCAATAAGAGCCTGGTGGACAATCCCTTTAGCGACTTTAATAGGTGCACCTCTTTATGCTAATTCAGTTTCTGTTATTCCTGTAATGGAGGCATTGGTTGGGAAAGGTGTACCTTTGGGAACAGCGCTTTCATTTATGACCGCTATTATCACCGTTTCAATTCCTGAAGTTATGATTTTAAAAAAAGTGATGAAGTGGCAGCTTTTAGCGACATTTTTTGGGATAACAATAGTGGGGATAATGATTATGGGTTATATATTTAACATTATTTTTTAATTAGAAATTAGGTAAAATGAAAATATGAATAACAAAAAAATACTAACTTTTTCAGTTTTGTTGATAATAATTGTTATTTTAGGAGGCATTGTTTGGGGGAGTAAAAATAAAAAAAATAATTCTTCTTTGTCAAATTCTACAATAACAAAAACTTTAGAATCAAATATTCCGATATATTTTTATGGCAACACCTGCCCACATTGTGTTGAGGTTAAGAAGTGGATGAGGAAAAATAAAATTGAGGAAAAAGTAAAGATTATCAAGAAAGAAGTTTATAACAATCGGGCAAACGCTGAAGAAATGATTGAGGCGGCAAAAAGATGCGGCTTATCAACTGAAAATATTGGCGTTCCTTTTCTTTTTGCCGAGGGAAAATGTTTTATCGGCACTCCTGATGTTGTCAGTTTTTTAGCCCAAAAAGCCGGGATTGAAAAAAAACAATGAATATATTTTTTATCAAACCAGTTGAAGCAGTTTGCCCTGTTTGTACTGTAGCAGTTGGTGCTGGTGTTGGTATTTCAAGAATGATTGGTATTGATGATACGATAGCTGGTGTTTGGATTGGTGGATTTATTATTTCAAGTGGACTATGGCTAGCTGACTTTATCAAGAAAAAAAATTGGAAAATCCCTTTTCTTCAAGTTTTATCAATACTTTTAATGATAATTTTTGTCGTTCCATCACTTTTCTGGGCAAAAATAATTGGAGTGGTAGGAAATAATTTTTTAGGCGTGGATAAAATTATTTTTGGAATGATAAGTGGTTCAATAATATTTTTTTTAGCAGTTGGGGTTGATAAATTTTTAAGAGCAATAAACGGTGGTAAAGTTTTTATTTATTATCAAAAAGTTATTTTTCCGCTATTTTTATTATCTATTGTTAGTTTAATTTTATATTTCGTTACCAGTTAGGTTAATTTAATTTTATGAAAAAACAAAATAATAATGAGATAAAAAAATTTCTTGAAAAAGTAAAAGCATTAGAAAAAGGAGAGAAATTAGATCTTTCTTCCGATGAAGATTTATCGATTGCCATTATGAATTTAATCTCAATGGAGGAACATTTTTTCTTTACTTATGAAAAAACCAAAGATGAAAAATATCTTGATTTATTAAACGAGGTGCGAGAGATGAGAAAAAGCGCTTTAAAAAAAATAATTAAAGATTATGAAGGTGAAGTTTGGTGTATTAGCAAGCATTTACTGGCGGCATCAATGAGATTGATGGAGGTGGGGACTAAGGCGTTGACTAAAGGTGATAAAGTTGAGGCAAAAGAGATGTTTGAAAAGTCATATCAACTTTACAGTCTTTTTTGGGGATTAAATTTGGGACTAATTCAAACAAAAGATATTAAACATCAAGAGACTAAAGAAATTGCCTTTCTAAGCGAAGATAAAAAACCTCAAAAAAAGGGAGTGGTTGGCTTATTTGCTAAACTGGGTGAGGTGGTTCAAAAAGTAATTGATTGTTGCAAGGAGTGAAGGTTAAAATGAAACTTTTAATCAATCTTCTCATCAATGGTTTTACGGTTTTTGTTACCGCTTATTTTTTAAAAGGAGTTCATTTAGATAATTTTTTGACAGCTATTATTGTTTCTGTAGTTTTAGGGATTGTTAATACTGTTATCAAGCCCGTCCTTTCTCTTTTAACTTTACCTTTAAATATTTTAACATTGGGGCTTTTTAACTTTATTTTAAACGGATTAATGATTTTGTTAGTTGATGCCGTTGTTCCTGGTTTTTCCGTTGATAGTTTTTGGTGGGCAATCTTGTTTAGCTTAGTTCTTTCGGCTGTTAACTGGTTTCTTCATTTGCTTAAAAGATAAAAAAATTTGATAGAATTTTCATATGAATGATCAAATTATTTGCCCCCATTGCAAAAAACCTATTCCTTTAACTCAAGCGCTATCTGTTAAGATTCAGGAAAAATATCAAAAGTTTTATAAATTAAGATTGGAGGAGGAAAAACGAAAACTTGAGGAGAGTTTAAAGGAGGAGTTAGCAAAAAAAGTAAAAGAAGAGATGGGGTTGAAACTTAGGGATAAAGCCAATGAGGTGGAGGAGCTAAAAAAACAAAATAAAAATTTGCAAGAGCAACTTCTTGATCTTAACCGTTTTATTCGTCAGCTAAAAACTGAAAAGGAGCAAGCCCGTTTGGAGTTGGAAAAAAAATTAGCCCAAGAACAGGAGAAAATCCGCCAAGAGGAGCAAAGACGAGTAGAGGAGGAATATCGGTTAAAAATTTTGGAAAAAGATAAAAAACTAACTGATGCTTTGAAATTGGTGGAGGAATATAAAAGAAAATTAGAACAAGGTTCCCAACAACTTCAGGGGGAAGTTTTTGAGCTTGAATTGGAAAATATTTTAAGAAAAGAATTTCCTTATGATCAGATAAGACAAGTCCCCAAAGGAGTGACGGGAGCGGATGTTATCCAAACTGTCAAAAACGATTATGGTCGAGTCTGTGGGACAATTATCTGGGAGTTAAAAAGGACAAAAGCTTGGAGCGAATCATGGATTATGAAGTTAAAAAACGACCAGCGACAAGTTAAAGCGGATATTGCCGTCCTTATTTCTCAGGTTCTTCCTGATGGTGTTAAAAATTTTACTGAGAGAGATGGCGTTTGGATTGGCAGCCTAGAATCAATTTATAGTCTGGCGTTGGCTTTGCGAAAAATTTTGATCGAGCTTTCCGCAGTTAAATCGTCAATCGTTGGTCGGCAAGATAAAAAAGAAATTTTGTGGAATTATTTAACCAGTATTGAGTTTAAACAAAGAATTGATG